>JBGQKF010000142.1:0-9506 GCA_041499435.1 Gammaproteobacteria bacterium | reverse complement strand
GTGCGCTGATGCACTTCATGCGCGACGCCGCGGTAAAGCGCCCGCCGTTTGCTCCGCCTTATCTCAAGGCGGACAATCTGATCATCGGTCAGACGACGAACATTCTCCTTTTCCTCGCACCGCGTCTGCGGCTGGTACCTAAAGACGAAGCGAGCCGGCTCTGGGCGCATCAGCTCCAGCTCACCATCGCCGATCTCGTGGACGAGGCGCACGACGTCCATCACCCGATCGGGACCTCGCTCTATTATGAAGAGCAGAAGCGCGAGGCGCGCCGCGCGGCGAAACACTTCACGAGCGAACGTATCCCGAAGTTTCTCGACTACTTCGAGCGCGTGCTCGAGCGCAACCGGGGCGGCCGCGGCCACATGGTGGGTAATGCAATCAGCTACGTCGACCTGTCGATGTTCCAGTTGATCGCCGGGCTGTGCTATGCCTTCCCGCGCAACATGGCCAGGCGGGCACGCCGCTATCCACGCTTGAATGCACTGTGCGCAATGGTGGCGCAGCGCTCGAACATCGCGGCGTACCTGCAGTCGGAGCGCCGGCTCGAGTTCAATGAGGACGGCATCTTCAGACACTATCCGGAGCTGGATGTATGACTATGCGATCTTAGTCCTTCATGAATTATCCAGGCTAGTAAGGGACTCATTGACTCCTGACGTGCAGAGCGGGCCCGGGCGGGCCGGCCGCGACTGAACTATACTGCGCACACTGATGGTCGGCTCCAGCCGACTGGCCGCTTGCCCTGCGAACGATCGACTCAGCATTAAGGATTCCACCATGACCGAACAAGCTCGAAAGCTCAAATCCGTCGACGCCACCAGTCTGCGCTCGCGGGTGAGCCAGGAAGAATGGGAGATGCGCTGCGATCTGGCGGCCGCCTATCAGCTCGCGGCGCAGTATAAGTGGACCGACCTCATCTACACGCATTTCACCGCGCGCGTGCCGGGGACCGATCATTTGCTGATCAATCCATACGGCCTCATGTTCGATGAGATTACGGCGTCGTCGCTGGTGAAGATTGACCACGAAGGCAACGTGATCGACGACATCACCGGCTTCGGCATCAATCACGCTGGCTTCGTGATCCACGGTGCTGTGCATCAAGCACGGCCTGAGGTGAAGTGCGTGATCCACACGCATACACGTGCCGGCGTCGCCGTGTCTGCGCAACAATGCGGGCTGCTGCCGATCAGCCAGCACGCGCTGCGCACCTACGGCATGCTCACCTACCACGATTACGAGGGTATCGCGCTGGACATCGACGAGCGTACGCGCATTGCGCGCGATCTGGGCAAAGCGTCGAAAGCGATGATCATGCGCAACCACGGTCTGCTCACGCTGGGCGAGACCGTGTGCGAAGCCTTCGAGCTCATGTATTACCTCGACTGCGCCTGCCAGATTCAGGTCGACGCGCTGGCCAGTGGCCGCATGGACGTGAACCTGATCTCCGAGCAGACCGCGCAGAAGGGCTTTCTGCAGTTCCAGGGTCCGGGCGGCTCTGAGCTGGAGAAGGAATGGCCGGCGTTGCTGCGCATGCTGGATCGCAAGGGAGTCAATTACCGCATCTGAGATTCGACCTCGTCGCGGCAGGGAGATGCAGACAACAGCACACCTCGAAGTCCTGGTCGACGGGCTCACCTTCCCGGAAGCGCCGCGCTGGCGCGATGGGAAGCTCTGGTTCTCCGACTTCTATTCGTTCCGCGTGCTCGCGGTCGATCTCGCCGGGCATACGACGACCACCGTTGCTCACGTTCCACAGCGGCCCTCCGGGCTCGGCTGGCTGCCCGATGGCCGGTTGCTGGTCGTGTCGATGCTCGACCGCAGCCTGTTGCGACTCGACGAAGGCAAGCTCAGCAAAATCGCCGATCTCTCTGCGCTCGCCACCGGTCCCTGCAACGACATGGTGGTCGACGCGCACGGCCGCGCCTACGTGGGTAATTTCGGCTACGACCGCCACGCCGGGCAGGAGCCGCGGACCACCTGCATCGTGCGCATCGATCCGGACGGCGCTGTGGTGCGCGCCGCCGAAGATCTGCTGTTCCCGAACGGGACGGTGATCACACCGGACGGCAAGACGCTGGTCGTCGGCGAAACGTTCGCACACCGCCTTACCGCCTTCGATATCGCGGCCGATGGTACGCTCAGCAAGCGGCGCGTATTCGCGCAGCTCGACGGCATGTCGCCGGACGGCATCTGTCTGGATGTCGAAGGCGCCATCTGGGAAGGAGAGACCCTAAGTTGAACAAAGAGCAGAGCGAAGACCTCGGCCTGAAGGATAAGGTCGCAATCGTCACCGGTGGTGGCGCTGCCGGTACAGGCATCGGCAATGGCCGTGCCGCTGCGATCCTGCTTGCGCGCGCGGGGGCGCGTGTTCTCGTGGTCGATCGTGAGCTCGATCTCGCGCGGCAGACGGTCAAGATGATCGTCGAGGAAGGTGGCCAGGCTGCGCCGCACGCCGCGGACGTCACCGAGGAGGCGCAATGTCGCGAACTGGTGGCAGCTGCGCTCACCCAGTTCGGCCGGCTCGACCTGCTCGACAATAACGTGGGCATCGCCAGCACGGGCAGCGTGGTGCAGGAAGATCCGGAGCGCTGGCGGCGCTTGATGCAGGTCAACGTCGACAGCATGTTTCTCGTGTCGCGACACGCGATTCCGGCGATGATGAAAACGGCGGGAGGCGGGGCGATCGTCAACGTTGCCTCGATCGCGGCGCTGCGGCCGCGCGGCATGACCGCGTATTCGACTTCCAAAGGTGCGGTGATCGCGTTGACGCGTGCGATGGCGGTGGATCACGGCGCGGACGGCATCCGCGTCAACTGCATTGCGCCCGGGCCGGTGTACACGCCGATGGTTCTACCCGGGATGACGCCGGCAGCGCGTGAGCGGCGCCGTCAGGCGTCGGTGCTTGGCATCGAGGGCACCGGTTGGGATATCGGCTGCGCGGTTCGCTTTCTGCTCTCGAGCCACGCGCGCTACATCACCGGGCATACGCTTGTGGTCGACGGCGGCACGACGTTGCTCGGTCCCCCGCGTAACACCGAAGCGCAGTAGCCTCTCCCCGTCTCCTGCTCTGCCGAAGTGCGCACCGTCTGGCCGGTGTGCGGGTTTGGTGCACGGTGCGTGCACCGTCCTGGTGAGCGCGAGCGCCCGGTCTTGCTACCTCATTGAGCCGTATGCACTTCGCATTGCTCGCAAATTGTGCATGCGCATGGTCCTGCTTTTGCAAACGAGCGTCCCGGGCGATGTCCTGCCCGCCACCTGCTCTCAAACATAGGGGACCGACATGCAAGAGGACACGCAGCCAAACACCGAACCACCGACCGCACCCGCAGCCGATTCGGCACCGAGCGATGCGTCGCGCCGCAATTTTCTGCATGGAGCACTCGCCACCAGCGCCGCCACGCTCGGCGGCTTGACCGCATCTTCGCTGGCGCACGCGCAGACCGGGCTGCAGCGGAGCACGTTATCTCACTATCATGTGCCGGCGAGCGCCGAAACGGTGCACTGGGGTTACTTCAGCAAGAGCCTGAAGCCGCTCATCGAGGTGCAGTCGGGCGATTTCGTCACCATCGAGACGCTCACGCATCACGCCAACGACGATGCGGCGCGCATGGTGCAGGGCGATCCTGGCGCCGAGAGCGTTTATTTCTGGGACAAGACGCGCAAAGGTGTGAACCGGCGCGGAGCCGGCCCGATGGATGCATCGCTGTTCGGACGCGGCGCGGGCGAGGGGCTCGGCGTGCACATCTGCACGGGGCCGGTGGCGGTGGCCGGAGCTGAAGAGGGCGATGTGCTGGAGGTGCGTATTCTCGACGTCAAGCCGCGCCCGTCGGCGAACCCCAGCTACCCAGGCAAGAGCTTCGGCAGCAACGCGGCGGCGTGGTGGGGCTTCCACTACAACGATGAGATCGAGGAGCCGAAGAAGCGCGAGGTGATCACCATTTACGAGGTGGATGCGACTGGCGAGCGCGATTACGCCAAAGCGTTGTACAACTTCCGCTGGACGCCGCAGACCGATCCGTTCGGCGTCGTCCACAAGATCATCGATTATCCGGGTGTGCCGGTGGACCACAGCACGATCAAGGAGAACTGGGGCGTGCTGAAGAACGTGCGCGTACCGATCCGGCCGCATTTTGGCGTACTGGGTCTCGCGCCGAAGGAAGCCGATATGGTGGACTCGATTCCGCCGAGCTACACCGGTGGCAACATCGACAACTGGCGCATCGGCAAGGGCGCGACCATGTTCTATCCCGTGGCGGTGAAAGGCGCGCTGCTGTCCGCGGGCGATCCACACGCCTCGCAGGGTGACTCCGAGTTGTGCGGCACCGCCATCGAATGCTCGTTGACCGGTACGTTCCAGCTCATCCTGCACAAGAAGGCGAGCCTCGCCGGCACGCCCTTGGAGAATCTCAACTACCCATTGCTGGAAACGCAAACCGAGTTCGTGCTGCACGGCTTCAGCTTCCCCAACTATCTCGCCGATCTCGGCGCCAAAGCGCAGTCCGACATCTACAGCAAGTCGTCGATCGATCTGGCGCTGCGCGATGCATTCCGCAAGATGCGCCATTTCCTGATGACCACACAGGGGCTCAACGAAGACGAGGCGGTATCGCTGATGTCAGTCGGTGTCGACTTCGGTGTGACGCAAGTGGTCGATGGCAACTGGGGTATTCACGCCATCGTGAAGAAGACGCTGTTCGTCGGTCCGGCGAGCTGATCTGCGCTGGAAGTAAAACCCCCCTCCATTCCTCCCCCCTTGAAGGGGGAGGAATCACTTGGATGCGCAAGCCGTTTGCCGAACTGCATCCAGCTTCCAATCCACATCTCCGAACCGTGAAACGGCCGCGGCGGTAGCGTTTGGCTATCGATGCTATGCTTGCCCGCAGGCTACCGACGCACGCAAGATGCGCCATACCAAAAAACTACAGCAGGGGGAGACGGCCTTGGACAGCAAGCTCAGGAGAGTCCTGCTCGCTTCGGCGGTGGGCTCGGCGCTGGAGTGGTACGACTTTTTCATTTACGGGACCGCGGCGGCGCTGGTATTCGGCGATCTGTTTTTTCCGAAGGTGGAGCCCACCACCGGGACGCTGCTGGCGTTCGCGACGTTCGGCGTCGGCTTCTTCGCCCGGCCCATCGGCGGCATGGTGTTCGGCCATCTCGGCGACAAGATCGGGCGCAAGCGGGTGTTGGTCATCACGCTGCTGCTCGTGGGTGTAGGCACTTTCCTCATCGGCGTGCTGCCGACGTATGCGCAGGTGGGAGTTGCTGCGCCGATTCTTCTAGTCATCTTGCGCCTGGTGCAAGGATTCGGGGCAGGCGCCGAGTATGGCGGCGCCGTGCTGCTCGCCGTGGAGCATGCTCCGCCTGATCGTCGTGGCTACTTCGGCAGCTGGGCGCCGATCGGGGTCACGGCCGGACTGCTGCTCGCCAATGCCGTATTCTGGATCTTCTCATCGCTGCCTCAAGATCAGTTCCTGAGCTGGGGCTGGCGCATTCCGTTTCTGCTCTCGATCGTACTGATCGCGGTCGGGCTGTACATTCGCACGCGGGTGACCGAGACGCCGGTGTTCCAGGAGGCCATCGCCAAGTACAAACCGGTGCGCTCTCCGGTGATCGATGCGGTCCGCAAGCATCCTCGCGAATTTCTAGTGGTACTCGGTGCGCGGCTTGCAGAGAACGGTCTGGGCTTCCTGTTTCCACTGTTCACCCTGAGCTATCTCACGAAGAACCTGCATATGCCCAGGGGGCCGGTGCTCATATGCATGATGATCGGTTATGCCGTTTCCATGTTCACGATCCCATGGTTCTCGGCGCTGTCCGACCGCATCGGCCGGCGTCCGGTGTATATGGGGGCGGCGATCTTCTGTGCGCTGTTTGCGTTTCCGTACTTCTGGATGATCAGCACGCAGAACCTCGTAGTGATCGCCATCGCATTCGTGCTCGCGGTGGGCGTGGGCATCGCCGGCATGTTCGGCCCTCAGGCGGCTTACTTCGCCGAGCTGTTCAGCACGCGCTTGCGTTACAGCGGCTTCGCGTTCGCGCGTGAGCTGGGATCGTTGCTGGCCGGCGGCCCCGCGCCTGCCCTGTCCGCAGCGCTGGTCATCTGGACCGGTGGGCTGACTGGCGTGGCGCTGTATGTCATGGTGCTGGCGCTGCTGACGGCGCTCGCATTGTACTTCGGGCCGGAGACGTACAAGACGGATATCACCTTGGAGCAAGTGAAGGGGTGAAGACCACACCTTCGCCTGACTCAGCCGCGCAATCGCTCCTCGACGGGGTCACCGTCCTCGACTTCACGCGCGTGCTCGCCGGCCCGTATTGCACGCGGCTGCTGTCCGATCTCGGTGCGCGCGTCATCAAGGTCGAGCGGCCGGGAGAGGGCGACGAAGTCCGCTACACGGCCTATCAGCTCGAGCCTGGACGTGCCGATCAGAGCAGCTATTTCGTCCGTCTCAACGCAGGCAAGCAAGGCATCGCGATCGATCTCGCCCATCCCCAGGCGCGCGACCTCGTATTGGACCTGGTGCGCATCGCCGATGTTGTCGTGGAAAACTTCACCCCCGGCGTGATGGCGCGCTACGGACTGGACTACGCCGCGCTGTGCGAAGTTCGGCCCGATCTGGTGTATTGCTCGATCTCGGGCTTCGGTCAGACCGGTCCGCTCAGCTCGATGCAGGCCTACGCGCACCTGATCAACGCCATCTCGGGGATGATGGACCTCGAGCGCGGCGGCGAGCCCAATCCGCGCGTGTCGTATCTGCAGGCCGCCGACGTGCTGGCAGGCGGGCAGGCGTTCGGCGCGATCTGCGCGGCCCTGCTCCGCAGAGCGCGCACCGGCCGCGGTGCGCAATTGGATGTGTCGATGCTGGAGTGCCTCATCGCAGCCGAGGACATCACCTTCAATGCGCTGCTCAATGGCGCACCGGTGGAACGCCAGCCGCGCATCGGCATGCTGGTGCATCGGATCAGGGAGGGCTATGTCGCAATCCAGACTGCAGGAGCGCCCCATCTGTGGTCGCGCATCGTTGCCGCGCTCGGTCGCCCTGAGCTGAAAGACGATGCGCGCTTCGCGACGCCGGCAGCGCGGCGTGCCAATTGGGGCGCGCTCACGAAGATCCTGCGCGAATGGCTGGATGCATTCCAGAGTGTAGAGGAGGTGGTCACAACGCTTTCGAAAGCACGCATTCCGTCCGCGCCGATGCTCTCGCCGGAGGAGGTCGTGCAGCACCCGCATCTCGCCGCACGCGCCGCATTTCCCGAAATTGCTCATCCGGCACGCGGCAAGGTGCGTGTGACGGCAGCTCCGTTCCAAGTCGATGGCCGGGCAGTGCACCCGGGCGGTCCGGCACCGTATCACGTGGGCGAGCGCACGCGCGCCGTGTTGAGTGAAGTTCTGGGTTATTCCGGGCAGCGCATCGAGGCGCTGCGCGATGCGGGTGTCATCGCAGTGGCTGATTAGACCTCAGGCAGCTCACCCGGCAGCTCGAACCGCTGCCGCGTCGTGCAATAGCGCGTGCCGTACAAGCGTCCCACCGGCCGATATTCGTTTTCTGACACACGCTTGTTCACCGGGTCGATGAGGCCGTCGCGCGCGTGGATGTGTACCACCTCTCCGAGAACGATCTCGCGCGCGGTGCCAACCTCGATACGCTGAAACAGACGGCACTCGAAGCTGATCGGCGCCTCGGCGATCCGTGGATGCGGGACGAGCCTGCAGGGTGCGTCGGTGAATCCCGCCTCCGCGAATTCGCTCACCTCCTCCGGCATCTCCGCGCTCGAGATGTGCATGCCATTGGCAATCGCCTCGTCCACCAGATTCACGACGAAGGCACCGGTGCGTACGATATTGGTGAGAGAATGCTTGCGCTTGCCGTCGGAGCGCGCGCTGAAGCTCACCACCACCAGCATCGGGTCCTCGCACACCGCGTTGAAGAACGAGTAGGGCGCGCAGTTCGCTACGCCGTTGCCGCTGTAGGTCGAGATCAGCGCGATGGGCCTTGGAAACACCAGGCCCGTCAGAATCTTGTAGCGCTCGCCCAGTGCAAGATCACGAACGGATAGTTCCACCGAGGCGCGCGCCTCACAACGGCTTGTTAGGATCGATCATCGTTCGCCACATATGGGCGGTCGCACTGCCGTCATTGCCCAATCCCTCCTTGGGCTGGCGGAAATGCCGCCCGATGATGTCGACGAAAGGCTCCATCGAGAACGGTGCAGTGGGGTCGAAGCTATAGTCGTCGTACATAGTGATGTGGCGCGCGGTCATGTACCAGCGGTGTGCACGGGCCTCCCAGTACGCAGCCTGGATGTATTGCGGCGGCTTGTAGTCGGGTCCGAACATGTGCACGTACATCTCCGGGTACTCGTACCCGTTCTCAGGATCGGGGAAATAGCGCAGCGCCTGGTGATAACGGATCGCCCACGAGATACGCTCGGAGACATAAGGCGTGACCAGTTGCGCGCCCCACCAGCCGTGGTCCGGCCGCATGAGTGCCATGGCGATGTCGTGCAGCAGGCATGCGAGCACCGTCTCCTCGTCGACGCCAGCCTTCATCGCCAGCGATGCACACTGCGCGCCGTGATGGCCTGCCGCGAACGGCAAGCCGAACTTGGGCTCATCCATGCGCAGCGTGAAAATGTCGACCAGCGTCGGTTGCCCCGGCATGGGCTTGAGCTCGTCCATGCGGGACGAGCGTGCGGTAGCAGTCCCGATGACGCGCATGTTCTCGAGCTGTGTATCCTGCATGGCAGTCCTGTCCGCTATCGGTTGGCAGGTTTCAAGCATACCCCAGATCGCACGGGGGGTCGCTCGGCCCAGACCCAGTGTGTGCACGGATGAATGGTGCATGGCGCCCGATGCGATTCTGCGCCCTGGAGGGCATCATTGTTGCTTCTGACAATGTCATCATGAAGCGAACCCTCTACGAAGTTCTCGGTGTCGACTCGCAGGCTTCCGCGGAAGAGGTCGCGGCAGCGTACCGCAAGCGGGTCGAAGAGCTGAAGGCGGCACCTTCCCAGGACAATAGCGCGCTTGCGCTTGCGCGCGACGCGCACGACATTCTGTCCGACACGTACCTGCGAACCAACTACGATGCCTCGCTGGTGCGCCCTGCGACACCGGCGACTGCGCCTGGGGAAGAAGATCGCAGGGAAGAGGCTGCCACGACAGGCCGGCGGCGCAGATGGGCGCTTGCCGCAGCCGCTGTCCTCCTGATCTGTATCGCGTGGTTCGCGCTGCATCGCCCGTCGCCGCGGCTCAGCAAGGTGCCGGCGGGGACGCCAGCGGCTGAGACCACCGCCGAGCCTGCGCAACCCGACACTGCAGCCGAGGAGCCCGCCATCCGCTCCGCGAAGGAAGTCTTCAATGAAGTCTCGAGCAGCGTTGTGCGCGTCAGCGTGATGGATGCTTCGTCGTCGCGCCTGATCGATTCCGTGAGCGGCGTCGTGATCGAACCGGGTGTGGTCATCACCAATTGCCATGTCGCTGTGCGCGGCACGACGCT
>JBGQKF010000141.1:0-9670 GCA_041499435.1 Gammaproteobacteria bacterium | reverse complement strand
TTTCCCGCTCGCACTTGTTGTCCACCAGCAGCGTAGGCAGACGCACGCGGAAGACGTCCTCGTCGCTGCCCGCGATATCGTCCTCCGCATCCCAGCGCTCGGTCAACGTAACGCGCCTTGCACCGAGCACTTCATGCAGCGCCTGCACCTGCTCGACACACTCGGGCTCGCTCAAATCCACTACCAGCAGGCAACCGTCGGCGGTCTGCACAGCGTCGGCAATCCACGCCACCGGATGCTCCGGTGAGATCGCCGGAAGATCGACGAGCTGAAAATAGATATCCTCAAAGGGCATCATCCCCGGCTCGGGATGCTGTGTGGTGAAAGGGTAGTCGGCCACGTGCGCATTCGATCCGGTCAGCCTGGAGTGCAGCGACGACTTACCGGAGTTGGGGGGCCCGATCAGCACGAGCTGCGCCGCGCCTTCGCGCCGCGTAACGATGCTCGGTCCGCTGCGCGCGGCTCCCTTCTTGTGCCCCTCCAGTTCCTCGGACAATGCCCGGATCTTGCTCTTGATGTCGCCCTGCAGGTGATCCGTACCCTTGTGCTTGGGAATGACGCGCAGCATCTCCCGCAGCCACTCGAGGCGCACCTGCGGATCGCGCGCCTTGCGGAAGTTGGCCTCGGCGGCCTTGTACTCGGGCGAGAGATTGGCGGGCACGGGCGGGCCCTCCAGAACAACAAGTGGACAGGGTACTCGCGTATGGCGCGGACGTCACGCGGGGAGTGGCAGGTTCCGCGGCTTGGATGGCCGCCAGGACACAATTCCAAGCTGGCTCAGTCGTACGCCTGCAGCTGCTCGATGTCGCTCACCTTGACCGTGCGCCCTTTTACTTCGATCAACCCGCGCGCCGTGAGCTCTTGCAAGATCCGCGAGAAGTGTTGCGGTGTCAGATTCAAACGCGAAGCGATCACGCCCTTGCCGATCGGCAGTGTGATCTCGCCCTGGTTCGCGCCCGGCTCTGGAAGCTGGATGTCGCGCAGCAGATAGCCAATCACGCGCTGAGCGCCTGAGCGCAGCGTATAAGCTTCGACATCGCTCACCAGTCCGTGCAGGCGCCGGCTCAAGCCTCCGAGCATGCGCCGCGCGAATTGCGGGTTGCGCTCGAGCTCTTCGAACACCACGTTCTTGCGCACATGCAGCAGCATGCTGTCGACGAGCGTCTGTGCGTAGACCGGGTAAGGTTTTTCCAGGAACATCACCGCTTCACCGAAGCTCATGCCAGGGCCGACGATCTCCACCACCTTCTCGGCTCCCTGTGGCGAAGCGAACGCGAGCTTCACCTGGCCGTACGCCACCAGAAAGAACCCGTCGCAAGGATCGCCGCGCTGAAAGAGCGTTTCGGCCCGTCCTAGATGCAGCACACGCGTGCCAAGTGCAATGCGCTCGATCTCCTCCGGCGCAATCTCTTTGAAGAGCGCGAGGTTGCTCAAGAAAGCACTGACTTTGATATCGCTTTTCACTTCCGCGTCGTGAGGCCGATGGGCAGCCGCATCGTTTTGCAGTGGAGCAGTATGCGGTGCATCGATGATGCGCGCGGCCTATTCTGCCACAGCGGAACGGGCGGGCGTTGCAAAAGCCGCCAGCGGCTTGGTCGGGATGGCGTTAGTGTCTCGATGTCCGCTGCACTGCCGCGACCGCAGTGGCGATGAGCAGCGCCGCGACCAGGTTGTGCAACAGCGCTGCCCACAGCGGGAACTGAGATGTCGCCATCATCACGCCCACCGCTACTTGGATCAAAGGCAAAGCGAGCAGAACGCCGGCCAGAATTCGCGCGGAGCCGCCTTTGCGCAGCAGCCCCACGGCAAGCACGCCATCTGCCAGCAGCAGCACCATACCGAGCAGTCGGTGCAGCAGGTGGAGAGCAGCCGCGGGCGCAGCGGCTCCGCAGCCGGTCAACACCGGACATGCTGTGGCCGCGTAAGTCGTGCTCAGCAGTGCGCCTGACACGAGTTGGATCACAGTCAGCCCCACCGCCGCGTACGAGAGGAGCTGTAATCGGCGCCCGCCGCCGCTTCGACGTCCGGCGGGCGCGTCGAGCGCGATCCATGTCATCAATGCCAGCAGAGCGAGACCGCCGAGTAGATTGCTGGAGCTCACCAGCGCAGTGACCGCGCCGGGCGTCGCACGCCCAAGCAGGGCGAGTGCCGCAGTCAGCGCAAGCAGAGCCACGGACATCCAGAACTGCACGGGACGTTGCGCTCGGCGCACGAAGCTGGCGAACACGAGGAGCAGCACCACGATTCCGACAGCGCTGGCAAGCAGACGATGAGTCAGGCGCGCTACCGGATGAGGCTGCGTCTCGTGCGTCGCCTGCGCGTAGCACTCGGGCCACGGCTGACAATCGAGCCCAGCGGCAGACAAGCGCAGATAGGCACTGACGCAGACCAGACACAGCATCAGCAACGCGCCCCCCAGCGCGAGGCGCGATGTCAGCGCGGCGGAGTTGGGTGTGTCATGGGAATCGGATGTGCCGGTGTTCAACACTTCTCAACGCAGTTCGCTGGTAACCCACAGTGCGGCGGTGAACAGCAACAGCGCGCCCGCTTGATGGGCCGCAGCCAACGGCACCGGCACCACCAGCAGGAGTGTCGAGATGCCAAGCGTGATCTGCACTGCGAGCGCGGCCAGGAACAGATTCAGAGTCAGGCGTGTGCGCGGATGCAACGGAGGCCTACGGGCGCGAAACCAGAACCAGGGTACGAGCAGAAACAGCAGCCAGGCTAGCAACCGATGGTCGAACTGCACCGCCGCCATATTGCTGAACAGATTTGCGTACCACGGATCTAGCGTCAGGTATTCGGGCGGTACCACGTGGCCGTTCATCAGCGGGAACGTGTTGTAAGCGCGACCGGCGTGGATCCCGGCCACCAGTCCGCCGGTCAGCACCATAATGAAGATGAGCACGGTTAGCCCGATGGCATGAGCGCGCAGGCGATCGCGTGCCGGATTGTCCGGCGCGCGGTCTTCGGAAAGGAGCCCCAGCGCCGTCCAGAACATTGCTGCATAGATTAAAAACGCGAGTCCCAGATGCGCCGTCAATCGATATTGGCTCACGTGCGGGTTGTCCACCAGACCGCTCTTCACCATATACCAGCCGACCGCACCTTGAATCGCACCCAGCAGGAAGATCAAGAGCAGACGCCCCGCCAGCGCGCGCTCGACTTTGCCGCGCAGCGCGAAATAAGCCAGCGGGACGAAGAACACAACGCCGATCGCGCGGCCGAGCAGGCGATGAAAGTACTCCCACCAGAAGATGCCCTTGAATTCCTCCAGCGACATGCCGCGGTTGACCTTCTGATACTCGGGCGTCTGCTGATATTTTTCGAATGTCTGCTGCCATTGCGCCTGATCGAGCGGCGGGATGGTACCCACGATCGGCTGCCATTCCACCATCGAAAGCCCGGAGTGCGTGAGGCGCGTGATGCCGCCTACCACGACCATCGCAAACACGAGCGCGCAGCACACCAGCAGCCATGCGGCCACTTGTCGATGAGCGGACCGGCCGCCGGCGCCGGACGCAGCCGCGTCCGAGATTCTCATCGAATGTTCCATCGCGCAATTCTAGACGACCCAGGCTGTGTTGTTGAATCGATGGTGCGAACCCTATTCCTAGCGGAGGTTAGCGCGTTTATGCGGCCGGACGTTGGACTTTCCCTCGAAAATTTAATTCGAATCAAATTTTTTTCGGCCGTCATCCCCTAGATTGGCTAGCCATGCTGGCGCACTTCCAATCGGACGTGAGCAGGTGCGCCTGCGTCACTGCTTCTGAGGAGGGGTCATGTCAGACAACGCGAATCCCGCACAACCACAAGATCACGACGACGGCGGGGCCGTCCCGGTCATGCAACAGATTCTCGACAACCCGTTTCTGCTCCTGTTTCTGGGAGTCACCGTTCCCACGGTGTTCTACATCATCTGGGGTGTCATGGAAATCGTGACGATCCCAATCGCCAAGTAAGCCGCTGTCATTGCCGGAGCCAAACCTATGAGCGCCATCCTGCCGCCGTCTAAGCGCGTCTGGTGGAAGCAGCCGCTGGACCGTGTCGAGCTGACCTGGATCGCCATCGCCTTCGTCTGGTCGCTCGTGCTGTTCTTCATGATGCCGTACTGGCACGTGTTCGGTAAGCAGAACCTCTCGAACGAGACCTACCGCATCTCCGCCGAGAACTACCAGAAGAAGGCGCAAGAGGTGGCAGACAGGTACACCGTGCGCACCGAGACCGAGCAGAAGATCCCGGTGGTGCACCCACCCGCGGGCAGCGACGTCTATCTGATCGCTCGGCTGTGGGCGTGGTGGCCGATCCTCGAGTTGGAGAAGAACCAGAGCTATCGTCTGCACCTGTCGGCGATGGACTATCAGCACGGCTTCTCGCTGCAGCCCTCCAACATCAATCTGCAGGTCATTCCCGGATACGAGATGGTGATCACCGTGACGCCGAACCAGGCGGGCACGTACTCCGTAGTCTGCAACGAGTACTGCGGCATCGGCCATCACACGATGGTGAGCCGCCTGTACGTGATCGAAAAGAAATAGGAGCGCCACCATGATTGCCAACGCGATGTTCCGCGTCGATCCCAAGACCGGCCTGCAGTATCACCGCGACGCGGAGCTGCTGATGAAGGCCAACGCCGTAGCCGGCGTGGTCTTTCTGCTGCTCGGAGGAGTGCTGGCGCTGCTGGTGTCGCTCACCCGCTGGCCCGCGGTGCACCTGCTCAACGCCGAGTGGTTCTATCTCACGTTGACCGCGCACGGGCTGGACATGCTGGTGTTCTGGATCATCTTCTTCGAGATTGCGGTGCTCTACTTCTGCGCCTCGACGCTCTTACGCTGCCGGCTGGCCACTCCGCGCATCGCGTGGCTCGGCTTCGCCCTGATGTTGATTGGCTCGATCACCACCAACGTCGCGATCTTCCAGGGCCAGTCCAGCGTCATGATGACCTCGTATGCGCCGATGGCGGCACGCCCGGCCTTCTATCTGGGATTGATTCTGTTTGCGGTGGGCGCGCTGCTCGGCTGCTTCGTGTTCCTGGGCACGCTGGTGGTGGCGCGCGCGGAGAAGACGTACGAAGGCTCCGTTCCGCTGGTGACCTTCGGCGCGCTGACCGCGGCCATCATCGCCATCTTCACCATCGCTTCGGGCGCGATCATTCTGATCCCGACCTTTCTGTGGTCGGCCGGTTACATCCACTACATCGATCCGTTGATGTACCGCACGATCTGGTGGGCCTTCGGCCATTCCTCGCAGCAGATCAACGTGGCCGCGCACGTCTCGGTCTGGTACGCGATCGCCGCCATCGTATTCAACGCCAAGCCGATGTCGGAAAAAGTGAGCCGCACCGCGTTTCTGCTCTACATCCTGTTCCTGCAGCTCGCCAGCGCGCATCACCTGCTGTCCGACCCGGGCCTGTCGTCTGAATGGAAGATCTTCAACGCGAGCTACTTCATGTACTTCGCGGTCATGGCGAGCATGATTCATGGGTTGACCGTGCCGGGCTCGATCGAAGTCGCGCAGCGCGGCAAGGGCTTTACCAAAGGCCTCTACGAGTGGCTGCGCAAAGCGCCGTGGGGCAATCCGGTGTTCTCCGGCATGTTTATCTCGCTCATCGGTTTCGGCTTCCTGGGCGGCATCTCCGGCGTCATGATGGGCACCGAGCAGCTCAACATGATCATACACAACACGCTGTACGTGCCGGGGCACTTCCACGCCACCGTGGTAATCGGCACGACCCTGGCCTTCATGTCGCTCACCTACTTCCTGATTCCGAGCCTGTTCAAGCGCGAAGTGGCGTTCCCCGGACTCGCGAAGTGGCAACCCTATCTGTTCGGATTCGGCATGTACGCGTTCGTGCTGGTGATGATGGGAGCCGGCACCCTCGGCGTCCCACGCCGTCACTGGGACATCGGGTTTGCCGGCGCGGCGCTGCCCTATGAGTTTCCGGGCGCCGCCTATTTGATGATGGGCCTGGTCGGTATCAGCGCGGTGCTCGCGGTGCTCGGCGGGGGCATCTATCTCCTCGTCACCGTATGGTCGGTGTTCCTGGGCAAGCGCATCGAGTCCGGCAGCTACGGCACGCAGCGTACGCAGCTCAGGATGGCGCCGGAGACGCCGGCGATCGAGGCACACGGCGGCGGGTCTTTCGCCGCGCCGGGCACCTTCACCCTGGCGATGGTGTTCCTGGTTGCCTTCGTTCTCTACTACTTCATCAACTGGAAGTATCTCGCGCAGGTGTGGGGCCTGAGCTGACCTGACACGAGCACGATGCCTGACACCGCGGAGGTCAACCGATGAGTGCGATTACATATGCCGGTGTTCCAGCCGTTGCCCGGTTGCGCGATGTACTGGGTCTGTTCAAGCTGCGCATCGGGTTCGCGATCTCGCTGACGGCGCTGGCGGGGCTCGCGATTTCTGACGGGCCGTCGCTGCCGGCGTGGAAGATCGCGATTCTGGGTCTGGCCGTGCTGGTGTCTTCCGCCAGCGCCGGTGCATTCAATCAGTACGTGGAAGCCGACCTGGATGCCAGCATGCGGCGCACCCGCAAGCGGGCGTTTGTGACGGGCAAGCTGAATCACTCGCCCTTCTGGCTGTGGGTGATCCTCGCACTCACTGCGGCCTCGACTGGTGCCGCCTGGTGGGCGCTCAATCCATGGGCAGCGCTGTATACGTTCCTCGGCGCGTTCTTCTACGCAGTTGTGTACACCGTGTGGCTGAAGCAGCGCACCTGGTGGAACATCGTCGTCGGCGGTCTGGCGGGCAGCTTCGCCGTCCTCGCTGGAGCGGCCGCCGCCGATCCCGGCATCGGCGCGGCGCCGCTGGTCCTCGCCTTCGTGCTGTTCCTGTGGACTCCTCCGCATTTCTGGAGCCTCGCCATCGCCTATCGACAGGACTACGAAGCGGCGCGTGTCCCGATGCTGCCCGTAGTGGTGGGCGATGCGCGTTGCGCCAGGGTGATCTTTCTGCACACGGTGCTGCTGGTGAGTGCCTCCATCGTGCCGACATTCCTTGGGCTGGGCTTGGTGTACTTCACCGGCGCGGCAGTCGGCGGGCTGTGGCTGCTCGTCACCAGCTACCGGTTGATGCGTGCGCCCAGCGCGAGGCTGGCGATGGTGAACTTCCATGCGTCGCTGGGCCAATTGTCGCTGCTGCTGCTGGCCGCGATCCTGGACGCAATGGTGTGAGCGAGTCGACGCAGCGCGGGGTCCTGTGCTCCACAGTGCTGGCGGTATGTTGGTCCTGCCTGACCGGTGGCGTATACGCGGCACCGGAGCAGTCTGGTGCACTGGCGTTGAATGTCGACGCGGCGATCAAACTGAGTCAGGCGGCAGTCGGCAAGACTGTGGGCGAATACACTCTGATCAATATCGAAGGTCAGCCGGTTCGCCTCTCGAGCTATCGCGGCAAGCCTCTGCTGGTGAATTTCATCTACACCGGCTGTTTCCAGGTGTGTCCGACCGCGACGCGCACTTTGAAGCGCTCCGTCGAAGCTGCACAGAGTGCGCTGGGCACCGATTCGTTTCGAGCAGTGAGCATCGGCTTCAATCTCCCGTTCGATACGCCGGACGCGTTGCGTGCGTTTGCGCGTCAGCAGGCGGCCGATCGGCGCGGCTGGGACTTCCTGAGTCCCGAGGCCGCGAGCCTCGACGCACTGACGCGGGATTTCGGCTTCACCTACCAGCCGTCGCCGCGCGGTTTCGATCACTTGCTGCAGATCACGGTGGTCGACGCTGAGGGCCGCATTTATCGGCAGATCTACGGCGACGATTTCGCCGTTCCGCAAGTGGTGGGACCGCTGCGCGAGTTGATAACGGGCGCACGACGAGAGAACGAGTCGCTGAGCGGATTCTTCGATCGGGTGCGCATCTTGTGCACCGTCTACGACCCCGCGTCGGGCACCTACCGCATCAAGTCCTCGATCCTCTTCGAGCTGGCGGGAGGACTGCTCGGGCTGATCGCCATGGGTTGGTTCTTCTGGCGCGAGCTGCAGCGTTCCAGGGCAGCGTAAGTAAAGCGAGCCGTTATGCTGCACCCGTTGCGTCTAGCCGCTCTGTCTCACCTGCAATCGATCGAGACCTTCTTCGACGCGTGCTTCGGCGCGCGGGCGAATCCGTGGCGACATCTGGGCGCGCTCGGCTTTCTTCTGTTCTGGATCATTGCGGCCAGCGGCGTCTATCTGTACGCCGTGCTCGACACTTCGGTCGAGGGAGCGTATCGCTCGATCGATCACCTGTCGCGGGCGCAGTGGTACTTCGGTGGCGTGGTTCGCAGCCTGCACCGCTACGCATCCGATGCCTTCGTCCTGGTCATGTTCCTGCACGTGCTCCGCGAACTGGTGTACGGGCGCTCACGTGGCTTTCGCTGGTTCTCCTGGGTAAGCGGGGTCCCGCTGGTGTGGCTTACTTTCGCCGCGGGCGTGGGCGGCTTCTGGCTGGTCTGGGACAGCGTGGCGCAGTTCTCCGCCATCGCCACGATGGAATGGCTGGACCGGCTGCGTATGTTCGCCGATCCGCTCACGCGCAATTTCCTCGCGGCCGGCAGCGTGAACGATCGCTTGTTCTCGCTGTTCGTGTTCCTGCACATCGGCCTGCCTCTGCTCTTGTTGCTCGGGTTGTGGATTCACATCCAGCGCATCAGCTGGCCACAGACCAGTCCGTCACGCGCGTTGAGTTGGGGAACGCTGGTGAGCCTGCTCGCGCTGTGTCTCGCTGCGCCGGTGCGAAGCGCTGCGCCAGCCGATCTCACCACGGTCGCGCCCTCACTCGCGCTCGACTGGTTCTATCTCGCACCGCATGCACTGATGTACGCCACTTCGCCGGGGAGCTTATGGGTGCTTGTCGTCGGCACGACTGTGGCACTGGTTACCCTGCCGTGGTGGAAGCGAGAGGCGCGGCCGCCGGTCGCTCATGTTGATGCAGCCAACTGCAATGGTTGCCAGCGCTGCGTCGCCGATTGTCCCTATGCCGCCATCACCATGCAGCCGGAAAATCCCGTGCATCCGCGCGCTGCTCTGGCCGTGGTCGACCCGGACCTGTGCGCGAGCTGCGGGATCTGCGCCGGCTCATGCCCGTCCGCAACGCCGTTTCGCAGCCTGAGTGCACTGGTGACCGGAATCGATATGCCGCAGCTGCCGATCGATGCAATGCGCACCCAGCTTAAGTCGCAGCTCGCGCGGCTCACGGGCAAGGCAAACGTGGTGTTGATCGGATGCGCTCGGGCGGTCGATGTGCGCGCCTGGCAAGGGACGGATACTGCGACCCTCAGTTTGATCTGCAGCGGGCAGTTGCCTCCGGCCTTCGTGGAATATGCGTTGCGCAACGGCGCCGACGGCGTGCTGGTCACCGGATGCGGCGAATGCGACTGTGCCTTCCGGCTGGGCAACGAATGGACCGAGCAGCGGCTGCGCGGCGCGCGCGAGCCGCACCTGCGCGCGAATGTACGCAACGAGCGCGTGCGCATCGTGTGGGCAAGCGCGCGCCAGAGCGCGAAACTGGAAAGCGGGCTGGTCGAGTTCCGCGCGGCCCTCTACCGGCTCGAACCAGGGAAAGCCGAGGAGCTCGACGATGCGTAGTCCCCTTGCGATCGCCGGACAGGTCGTGCTGTACGCGGCTTTCGCAACGTTCATCGCGATCTTCTCCACGCATCCGCAGTACCGCACTCTCGCGCCCGATCA
>JBGQKF010000140.1:0-9670 GCA_041499435.1 Gammaproteobacteria bacterium | reverse complement strand
CCGGATACACCGCATGACCTACGCGACTGCCATTCGCAAACCGGTCGACACCACCGCCGTCTCTACGATGGTGCTGCTGTGTCTGATCTGGGGTCTCGGCCACGTTGCCGCGAAGCTCGCGGCACCGGGCATCTCGCTCGTCTTGCAGGCGGGAATTCGCTCTGCCATCGCCACCGTACTGCTGCTCGCCTATGCGCGTCTGCGCGGCATTCCGCTGTTCCAGCGCGACGGCACCTTGAGCGCCGGCATCATCGCCGGGGCGCTGTTCGCCGGTGAGTTTGTATTCATCTTCGCCGGGCTACCTGGTCAATCGACCGACGGGCTAGCGCGCGCCGGTGGTCGACTCCTTGGTGCCGGCCACTTCGATGTCGACGCGGCGATCCGGCTGCAGGCACTTGATCACCTTGGGACTCTTCGGTCCGGTGCAATCGCGGGTCTCGCCCGTCGGTTGCGCCTTGCCCTTGCCGACCGCCTCGATGCGGTCCCCGGGCACACTGTGGCGGGCCAGATAATTCTTCACGGCATTGGCGCGACGCTCTGAGAGCGCAAGATTGTACTGATCGCCGCCGATGCGATCGGTGTGCCCGATTACACGGATCGATCCATACTTCACCTCGCCCAGTTCGGTGACCAGCTCGTCGAGTGCGGCCCGGCCTTCCAGACGCAGCGTGGATTCGTCGAAATCGAAGAAGGCATCGGTCGAGTAGTGCACCGTCTGCGGCAGCAGCGCCGTCTCCAGACGCGGATTCGGCTGCGCCGGCGGCGGAAGTGGAGTTGACGTGGTGTCTTCGGTCTGGAGCGGTTGTGTCACCGGAGGAGCGGGCTGCTCCGCGGCCTTGGGCGGCTCAGGCGCGGGCGCCGGCGCAGCTCGTGGCTCCGCCGCTGCAGCCGCGCCGGGGTTGCATCGTTCGTTGCGCTCCTGTTCATTCCAGAAGCTCGTGTGCCAGCACTGGCCGAAGCTGCCGGTCACGACACTGTTGCCGGGCCACGATTCCACGACATAGCCACTGGTCTTCGCTTCTTCAGATGTAGAGATACCGGGCAGCAATAATGCAGCCACCACACCAGCCAGCGCGAATACTCGAGTTGCAGTCGTCATGCTCAGTCCCTCCTATGCCTCGAAACGGTTTACGCCGCGCGCGAGAATCTGTTCTCCAGCGCGCGTTTGTCGTGATCGGCAGACAGGCCACACAGGATGTACCGGTGCCCGAGAAGATGACAAAGGAAACTCGCGCGAAGTTCCAACCGCCTGGGCGGGAACATCCCTCTATGGCGGGCAGGTGAAATGCGAGCAGCCCGCTTGCATGCAGCCCCCTGTGCAGGTGTCTTCGCTGGTCATCTCCAGAGTCCCGACATGGGGCCAGCTTCTCAATAGTCCCACACGGGGCCAGCTTCGTGACCGTTCAGATTGCAGGCGGGCGCCTGTCTACGATCGTGCAATTGTACCGCAGGAGACGAGGCCACGCGATGCGAATCCGAACCGGCGCTAAAACGGCCAGATGCGACCGCAGCCGAGCGAGCGCGTTGCAAACGCAGGAGCAACGGGAAGCCCTGCTCCTTCCTCATCCTTGACGAGCTCTGATCAAGGTTCCCCGGCGTAGACCCCGATCTCAGAGCGCAGCACCGCGACGCGCTCCACAGTTGCGGCGTCGTCATAGAACGGCTGGGCCGCCAGAGGCAAGCCGACACGTTGCGACTCCTCCACCAGAATGCGCAGATACTCCTCCATGTGGCTCGCGGTGAAGTCGTTGGTATCGTGAAAGGTGACCACCACCGGCACCACACCATCGACCACCGGCAAGCGATCGATCTCGAGCTCGCGACGCACCTGAGCGAGATTGGAGCGGAAGTGCGAGCGCCGGCGCAGACTGATGTGCCAGCCCCA
This sequence comes from Gammaproteobacteria bacterium, assembly GCA_041499435.1. Taxonomy (GTDB): domain Bacteria; phylum Pseudomonadota; class Gammaproteobacteria; order Burkholderiales; family SHXO01; genus SHXO01. Next base: position 7,785 of record JBGQKF010000140.1, on the reverse strand, counting down.
GATCTTGCCGTCGCGCGCGCTGATATCGGAGAGCAACATGTTCAAATCATGCGCGCGATATGCAGCCTGGGTGCGTATGTCGTACGACCAATAGGGCGGCCGCACCAGCTTCGGGTCCCGGCCAGTGAGTGCGTGAAGGTCCGCGATGCCATCTACGAGCGACTGATCGAGCTCCGCCGGCGACAGATAGCGGTGGTTCTTGTGCCCGCGCGCAGAGCCGCTGTGCAACGCAAGGACGTGACCTTCATCGCGGGTGCGACGCAAAAGCTCCTGCCCGAGCGGTGAGCCGCCGGCGCTCGCGCTGCGCGTCTGCACGAAGAACACTGCTTTGATCTGCGGCTGCACCGCGTTGCGTGCGAGTTGATCGAGTACCACGCTGGTCGGGTTGTACGGCTGCCACAGGCTCGGCCCATCGTCGAAGGTCAAGAGGAAGCGCACCGGGCGCAGCTGCGGGGACACATCGCTCACTGGGGGAGCGCTACAAGCGGCAAGCACTATGGCTGCACAGAGCGCTGCCAGTGTACGCAGACGGGTTGCAAGCGCGATCACGCGGTTCAATCGCACAGTCACGGAATCAGGCAGCACCCGCCCCTTTTCGGCATACCAGCAACAGCTCATCTACATTTTGTGGGTCGACGATGCCATCGCAGACCACCAGTTTCCTCGCGAAGCGCAGGGCAACCGGCATCAACAGATGGTTGTACCACCACATCGCGCGCTCGCGCCGATGCGCGAGCGCCCACATTCCGAAACCGGTGAGCTTCGAGGAGCGCGGCCGCATGCCAAACACCGCGCTGCGGGCTACGATCAAGTCGCGTTGCGCCAGTTTAGCGAACAGGCTGGCGGGCTCGTAGCGGCGCCGATGGCCCACAAGCTCATCGAAAGCCGTCCAGCGCGCCGGATGGAGCGGCGCGGATACAAGCAACACTGCGCCGGGCGCGCAGACGCGTGATAGCTCAGCAAGCGCACGCTCATCATCCTCGACGTGCTCGATGATATCAAGGCTGCATACCAGGTCGAATGCGCCATCGGCAAACGGCAGCGACGTGATCGAGCCGAGCGCGACGCTGCCACCGCGGTTGCGGAGCTTGATCAGCGCGGCAGCGCTGATGTCCACGAACTGCGTACCGGCGATCGGCAGACGTGGCCGCAGCCCGGGCGCGACCTCGAGGCGGCGTGGCGCGTGTGGCAACAACGCCTGCACTAAGGGCCAGGTATTGAAGCGCTCGGGCTCGACCAGTCGAGCATCGGCCCACAGCGGGTCGTAGAAGCGCCGATTGAAGCTGAGCAGCTCTGCGCCAGCTTTCACTGAAGAACCGACTGCCAACAGCGCAGCATCACCGCGCACCGATTTTCCGATCACCGTACAACTCCCCGAGTTGCATTGCATGCGAAGATGCGTTGGCACAGCGGGCGCATGGGGCGCCTTGAGCTGGGCTACGCGACAAGCCGTTGCAGCCTACCGCCCGGATCCATCGCGGGTCAAGGCGCATGCGCGCAAAGCGTCATCGTTCGCATGCCAGATGATGCACAATTCCATTTCTCATCGGATTCGAGGCTCGACATGACTGTTCTCAGCTGTGCCCAGGTATTGGCCGGGCAGGCGCCCAAGGACGCGCCGGTCACGATCAAGGGCTGGGTACGCACCCGGCGTGACTCCAAAGCCGGCATCTCCTTCGTGAATGTATCCGACGGCTCCTCCTTTCATCCGGTGCAGGCGGTGGCGCCCAATACACTGCCCAACTACACAGACGAGGTGCTGCGTCTGACTGCCGGCTGCTCCGTCGAGGCGACCGGCAACATCGTGCCCTCGCCTGCCAAAGGCCAACCATTCGAGATGCAGGCCACTGCCATCAAAGTGATCGGCTGGGTCGAGGACCCCGACTCCTATCCGATTCAGCCCAAGCCGCATAGTTTCGAATTTCTGCGAGAGGTCGCGCACCTGCGCCCGCGTACCAACGTGATCGGCGCCGTCACGCGCGTGCGCCATGCCATCGCACAATCGATTCACCGCTTCTTTCACGAGAACGGTTTCTTGTGGGTGAACACACCGATCATCACCTCTTCGGATGCCGAAGGCGCCGGCGAACTATTCCGGGTATCGACGCTGGATCTCATGAACCTGCCCCGCACGCCGGATGGCAAAATCGATTTCAGCCAGGATTTCTTCGGGCGCGAAGCGTTTCTTACCGTTTCCGGGCAATTGAATGTCGAGGCTTATTGCCTCGCCATGTCCAAGGTCTACACCTTCGGACCCACGTTCCGCGCAGAGAACTCGAACACCAGCCGCCATCTCGCGGAGTTCTGGATGATCGAGCCCGAGATCGCATTCGCCAGTCTTGCGGACGATGCGACACTGGCCGAAGCGCTGCTCAAGCACATCTTCAAGACCGTGTTGAGCGAGCGCGCCGACGACATGGCGTTTTTCGAGGAGCGCATCGAGAAGGGTGTGATCGCCAAGCTGCAGGGCATCGTCGACACCGAATTCGTGCGCATGGATTACACCGAGGCTATTGCTATCCTGGAGCGCAGCAAGGAGCACTTCGAATTCCCCGTGAAGTGGGGCATGGACCTGCAATCCGAGCACGAGCGCTACGTCGCCGAGAAGCACGTCGGCAAGCCGGTGATCCTGATGAACTACCCGAAGCAGATCAAAGCGTTTTACATGCGTTTGAACGACGATGGCAAAACCGTCGCGGCGATGGATGTGCTCGCGCCCGGCATCGGTGAGATCATCGGCGGCAGTCAGCGCGAAGAACGGCTGGAGGTGCTCGACGGCCGCATCGTCGAAGTGGGGCTCGACCCCGAGCACTATGGCTGGTACCGCGATCTGCGGCGCTATGGAACCGTGCCGCATGCGGGCTTCGGTCTGGGCTTCGAGCGGACCGTTGCGTACGTGACCGGACTCACCAACGTACGTGACGCGATTCCGTTCCCGCGTACGCCGGGGAGTGCGAGGTATTGACCGTCTTGCGGCGGATCAGACCGCCTGTCCCCGGCAAGTTCGCATCCTAGGTCCGAGCGGAGCCACGGGAATGCATATCTCGCACTCGAACGTCCCGGTCTGAGAGTCACACGCTGCGTCTTTCGGGTAGTACTCGAAGCATGGACGGGCATCAAGCTGAAGTCCGCTGGAGGGCAACCAATCCCGGAGCAATGCGGCCCAGGCCTCGCCCACCTGTGGTGGCAAAGTGAGACTACGCTTCACGGCGCTTCCACCGATGCTTTCATCATCGCACCAGGAGATGCTCATGGGCCGTTCCAGTCAAATGGAATGTGTTTGCTCGAGTTCGTCGTCCACTGGAACTTGTAGCCGAATGCATCCACGGAGCAGATTGTCGACTTGCCCCAGGTCACCAGCTGTGTACCAGGTCCTGTCTCGCAGCCAGGTGCGTTCATGAGCTGCGGATATTTTCCCGGCAGGCTCGTCGGTCCCGTCAACGCCTTCGCCCACGCCTTAACCTTTCCAGCGATCTCCACTCCCCAGTGGGCACGGTCCGGCGCGATCTCGAACGTGATCCGTGCGCGTTCCACCCCGTCAACCTGCCGGCCTTCGGTAAACAGCGCAGCCACCTGGGCGGGGAATCCTCCGGCGCGGCCCCCGAAAATGAGCGGAAGCGCCTCCGCCTGGCGCTCGTCAGCGCGCTCGTCGATGAAGAGACCGGCGGCGCCCTTGACCTTCCCTGCCCAGAGATCGCCTTCCCATCGACCCACTCGGACGAAGCTGAGATCGTCGAGGTTGACCTCCCCGTAGTGGCCACGGTGGATGTGCCAGAAGAGAACCGACTCGCAGAAGCCGTTGTCCGGCGGCTGAGCGAACGTGCAGGGGCACGCGACGGCGCAGCTGCAGTTGTCGAACCAATCTCCCGCGATGTGCCAAGTGGGAATTCCGCTCATGAGGACCTCCGTTTGTACCGCATAATCTGTCGACGCCGTCTGCGGGCCGAGCATATCAAAATGAACGGCCGGGTAGAGGGGCCGCGAAGCGACGCCCTTGACCGGTCGGCTCCACTCCCGGCACGGTGCTCGGCGAACGTTCCTTCAGCGAGCTTTTCCAAGCGCTTGTGCGGCGCTTCACGTTTTTCCGGACGTTCGTTCGCGAAGGTACTCACTCAAGGTCTGCGAAAGGGTCACGAAATCCGATGGGATCATCAAGACGGTGGTGCTGTTATTCTCTGCTCCCACCTCCGCGATCATTTGCATGCGACGCAATTCCAGCGCCGCCGGATTTCCGGCCATCTTGGCAGATGCAGCTGCGAGTTTTTCCGACGCTTCCAATTCGGCTTCGGCCTTGATGATTCGGGCGCGCTTCTCCCGGATCGCTTCCGCCTGCATCGCCATCACCTGTTGCATAGCCTCCGGCAGCTCTACGTCTTTCATCTCAAATCTCTCAACCTCTATGCCCCACGGCACGGTCGAGCCTGCAATGCTCTCTTTCAGAAGTTGGTTGATTTTGTCGCGTTCCTGTAGGACCTCGTCCAAGTCGTGTTGCCCGATGATATTCCGCAGACCCGTCAATGCCAGTTGATAGACAGCATTCGAAGCCTCAGACACCACAATGACGGATCTGGCGGCATCTACGATTCGATACCAGAGGACAGCGTTGAGCTTGATCGTAACGCTATCGCGGGTGATCGTCTGTTGCTGTTCGGCGGACACAGTCCGCGTTCGGATGTCGATGATGACGGCGCGTTCTATGCCTAGCGGAATTATCCAGAACAGGCCGGGTCCTCGCAGCCCCTTGAACCGACCTAACCGAAACAGCACGCCACGCTGATACTCCTGAGCAATTCGCAGTCCGGAGACGAAGAGGAGCAGCAGGACGGCGCCGACTACCAGGAGAGATGTCATAGAGTCACCAGGTTGGATGAGACGGTGAACCGCTCAAGGAGCGACGTGAGATGCATCTTGAGTCCGAGCTGTCATGTCAAGCTCCCCAAGGATCAGGCTGGACAAGATCCTGTTTTACGAAATGCGGTTCAGAGGCGCGCGGACACGATTCCGTTGTTGCAGCACCTAGCCATGCTCAAGACGATAACGTAAAGGTCAGAGGCGCGTCGGTATGGCGGTAGCAACGCAGGACTCCGCTTCACTGCGCGCCTCTGCGCTGATGGGTTAGACGCGCGCCCGGCTGACCAATGGAAATTGGTCCGGATGAAACAGTGACTCGACCGCTAGATCGACATCAAGCTCCGGCCAATACAGATGCCGTGGAGATTGCAGCTCGACGTTGAGCAGCTGACCGATTTGCGCATCCCGAAACCACGGAAAATCATTAAAAGGGACGAAGACTTCTTGCTCCCCAAGTAGAAGCCAAAAGCCATGTTTTGAGACGTTGGTGACCTCAACTGCCGAAGTGGTCGTGCCAGGCGCGGCGGATGACATCCTCTTTCTCCCGGATTAGTCGCAGTGCGTCGTTAAGCTCAGGTTGCGAAAGGCCGTAATTCTGAGCGAGCTCGATAGCCGGCTCAAGCCAGAACTTCGCCTCTCCATTCTCTCCGTGCACATGAATGTGCATACGAGACTCTTCGCGAGAGAAGAAGAAAAACCGAAAACCTCTTGCGCGAAATACGGTTGGGCTCATGGATCAGAGTTTACCCCAGACGTCGCATAACGGGACGAGGTGTAACGAATAACGAGAAGTACACCCCTACAGTAAAGACCATTGATTTTTGGTCTTTAGAGCCCAATGAGGAAAAATGTCGACAGTTCAAACCCTAACTAGTAGCTACCGCCGCGCGAACCAACCACTCAGACTCCACCGCTCACGCCTGGCCGGCAGCACTTCATGCCAGAAGCGCTCGCTGAAAAAGCACACCAGGGTGCCGGCTTCGGGCAGGAACTGCCGATAAGCACCCTCTCCCGTTTCATCGATGTAAAGCCGCAGCTCGCCGCCGTCTTCAGGCTTCCAGGTCTCGTTCAGATACAGAACCGAAGAAACGATGCGCGCTTCAGACCCATGCGGACGGTCGCGGTGCCGACGATAGAAAGCACCTGGCGGATAGAAAGCAAAGTGAGTTTCGAAATCGAACAATCCTAACTGGAACTCCCGGTTCAACGCTGCGCGCAACGCGTCGATCGTCTCGAGGTATTCACGCTGAGCGGGTGTTGCCGATGCCGGATCCAGCCAGCAAGTCTCGTCGCCACGAACTTCCCTGTCGACTCGTTTGCGCCCGCCGCTGCCGACCGCGGCGGCCCGGAAGCGTCCAGCAGCACGCAGGGCGCGCGCTTCGTCCGCGAGTGCGCCCACCAGGCCCGGCGAAATGAACCGGGCGACGGCCGCCCAGCCTTGCGACGCAAGCTGATCGGCGATTTGCGATGAAACGTCCTGATCCATCGCTGCATCGTATCAGGCGAATCGCCGCTGCTCTCCGATTCAATGTCCCGTTCGATCCGTCCTGCGAGATCGTGCGCTCTGGATCTCCGTGTCGGGTTTGCCTAGCCTACCTTCACCACGAAATCGAACCGCCCGATGCGCCCGCCTTGCACTTCCTGCTGCGCGATCAACAGCTCGGGCTGGAACAGGAAATCTTGCTCGTTTCGTGGCTCGTCGGGAAAGTAGAGCTGTGTGGTGAGAATCGCCCGGTTCGGCGCCTGTACTTTTACGTGGATGTGCCGCGTGCGGCCTGGATAAAGTCCGGGCACGATGGTCTCGAGCCGGTAGCGTCCCTGTTCGTCGCTGTACTGATGACCACGCAGCACGGTGCCGCGATTATCGTAGTCGCCCCTGCCGTCGCATTGCCAGAAGTCGAGCAGCGCGCCCGACACCGGCTGGCAGCGCTGAGATAAAACCTGACCGCTGATGACGATATGCATGCCTGACATGCCCGTCTCGAGCAGTGACGTGCGTTCGGGCGAGCGCGGCTTGAAGAACGGCCCTTCCATTTGCGGCGGGGTGGCGTGGTCTGCGGAACAGCTGCGTGTGGGCTTCAATTCCTCGGTCGCACCAATCGCGGACCTCGCGGCATACAGCGACGCCACGTACGCGGCGCCAGCGACCAGCATGCGACGTCGTGCACAGCCATTCACAGGATCGGAATTCATTGTGTCCCTCCATCATTCAATCTAGCGGCTCAACCACGCCCGCGCTGGGCGCTCTGCCGGCGGGCACGATGAAGCGTCTCGCGCACCATGCCAGTACCCCGCATCCACCGATGACCGCCGCCATCGGCCAGGGGCCACCATCGTGCAGCCGCGCCACCAGCACATTGGAAATTGTAGCTAAACTGTACTGCAGTGTGCCGAGCAGTGCCGAGGCGCTGCCCGCCCGCTTGCCCGCTCAGACATCGCGAGCGCAGTGGAATTCGGAACGTAAACCCGAGACCGGCGCGAAGGAAGCGCATACCGATCAGCGGAGAAACGGGTGTGTGTCCTTGCGTCATGCTCAACACCCGATCCCAAGATTCGCTATCCTCCACCCTTGTCAATCGACGCGCAGTAGACGACACTCACTGCAACGACAAACGGAGGCTAGTTTTGACCGCACTGCGAATCATGGTCTCGCGCCATGCTGCCTTTTACAGCCCGGTGATCGGAGCTATCGCGGGTGGCTTTCTTGCGCGCGAGGGCTTCGAGCCGACGTATGCCGTGGCTGCGCCTGGAAAAACGGTGGCGCAGGCGCTTGCGGCCGGTGAGGCCGATGTCGCGCAGTCCGCCGTTTCCTACAACTGGACCGTGCTCGAGCGCGGCCTCAACCCGCCGATGGTGAGCTTCGCTCAGGTCAATCAGCGCGACGGCTTTTTCATCGCTGCACGCGCACCGAAAGCGCAGTTCCAATGGAGCGAT
>JBGQKF010000139.1:0-9692 GCA_041499435.1 Gammaproteobacteria bacterium | reverse complement strand
GTACCACTTCGGCCACTTCAGCGACGATGCGCTCGAGCGTGGCGCGGTTGATGCCGTAGGAGTCCTCACCCATCAATGCCTCGCCCGACAGCTTGAGCAGCACGCGCTTGTAGACGGGCTTTGCGTTCATCCGGGCTCCGATACGTTTATCCGTTCATGCCCATGCCCGCACCTCGGGCACCGGCGTTCAAGACGGCTTGGCTTGCCTCATGGCCGTTTCGGTCTGCGCGGCAACCTCGGCCGCGAAGTCCGTCTGCTTCTTTTCGATGCCCTCCCCCACCACATAGAGCACGAAGCGTGCGATCGAAGCACTCTTCGACTTGAGCAGCTGCTCGATGGTGAGCTCGGGATTCTTCACGAACGGCTGGCCGACCAGCGTGACTTCCTTCAGGAACTTCTGCACGGCGCCTTCCACCATCTTTTCTGCGATGTTCGCCGGCTTGCCGGATTCAGCCGCCTTCTGTGCGGCGATGTCCCGCTCTTTGGCGATCAACTGCGCGGGCACCTCGTCCTTGGCAAGCGCAACCGGCTTGCTGGCGGCAATGTGCATGGCGATGTCCTTGGCGAGCGTCTCATCGCCGCCCACCAGGTCAACCATGACGCCGATCTTCGCGCCGCCGTGCACATAGCTCGCCAGGCGTCCCTTCGCCTCGATACGTGCGAAGCGGCGGATGGACATGTTCTCGCCGATACGCCCGACCAAGGCGCTGCGCACCTCATCGACGGTAGCGCCATTGAGCGGCAGCGCCGACAGTCCGCTCACATCCGCGGGATTATGCTTGGCTACCAGGCCTGCGAGATTGCGCGCAAACGCAAGGAAATCTTCGTTTTTCGCGACGAAATCGGTCTCGGAGTTGACTTCGACAATAGCGCCGAGCGTGCCGTCGCCCGCGACGTGGATCGCGACCACACCTTCGGCGGCGACGCGACCGGCGGCTTTGCTCGCCTTGTTGCCCAGGCGCACGCGCAGAAGCTCTTCGGCCTTGGCGGCATCGCCATTGGCTTCGGTCAAAGCCTTCTTGCATTCCATCATCGGTGCGTCGGTCTTCTCGCGCAGCTCCTTCACCATGCTGGCCGTTATTTCTGCCATGACTCACTCCTCATGCGAAGCGCACGGTTTGCTCACGCGTCGACACACGCCACCGGCGCGCGCCATGCTTCGACAAAAAATAAAATAAAGGGGGCCGCAAGCCCCCTCGACAATGGTGCAGCTCAAGCCTCACTGCGCGGCCGCTTCTTCGCCACCGTCTTCCTCGATGAACTCGTCGGTGGTGATCTCCTTGATGATCTGCGAGCGACCTTCCAGGATGGCATCGGCCATGCCGCGCGCATAGAGTCGGATCGCGCGGCTGGAATCGTCATTGCCCGGGACTACATAGTCCACGCCTTCAGGTGAATTGTTGCTGTCCACCACCGCCACCACGGGAATGCCGAGCTTGGTTGCTTCCTGCACGGCGCCCTTCTGATAGCCCACATCGATGATGAACAACGCATCGGGCAGGCCGTTCATGTCCTTGATGCCACCTAGGCTGCGCTCGAGCTTGGACAGCTCACGCTGAAAGGTGAGTCCCTCCTTCTTGGACAGGCGCTCGATCGAGCCATCTTGCAACATCTGGTCCATATCCTTCAGACGCTTGATCGACTGCTTGACCGTCTTGTAGTTGGTGAGCATGCCGCCCAGCCAGCGGTAATCTACATACGGAGCCCCGCAGCGCGTGGCTTCTTCGCGCAGGATCTCGCGGGCCTGCCGCTTGGTACCGACGAACAGGATGGTGCCCTTGTTCGAGGCGAGCTGCCTCACGAATCGCAGCGCTTCGTTGTACATCTCGAGCGTCTTCTCGAGATTGACGATGTGGATCTTGTTGCGCTGGCCGAAGATATACGGTGCCATCTTCGGGTTCCAATAGCGGGTCTGGTGTCCAAAATGCACACCCGCCTCCAGCATTTCACGCATGGTTACGGCCATCAATTCCTCGATCGGTTAAGGTTAAGTCTGACGCTCGCAACCGAACCTGCTGAAGACACTAAACTGCAGGCACCTTAACGAGTGCGAACGCGCAATTTTTCGCGAGGGGCGCTTTGACTCCCCGCAACCCCACGCGAATCCGGCATTATATCAGTGACATGCATGCGGCTCAAGCGCGCCCCGCACGCCGGGTTTCGTACAGGCATAATGCGGCCGCCACCGAGACATTCAAGCTCTCCACGGTACCCAGCATCGGGATGCGAATCAGGCGGTCGCAGCGCTCGCGCGTGAGCCGCCGCAACCCTTCCCCCTCGGCGCCCAGCACCCATGCGAGCGGCGTGCTCAGATCCGCCTCGGGCAGTTCCACGGTCCCGGCTTCGTCGGCTCCAAGGACCTGGAGGCCGGCCTCCTGCAGCTCCGCGATGGTCCTCGCCAGATTGGTAATCGTGATGAACGGGACGGTTTCCGCCGCACCGCTCGCCACCTTGGCGACAGTGGGCGTGATGCCGACGGAGCGATCCTTGGGCGCCACCACGGCGTCGACCCCCATCGCGTCGGCTACCCTCAGGCAGGCGCCCAGATTGTGTGGATCGGTCACTCCATCGAGCAGCAGCAGCAACGTGTCGCGCCCGCGCCGGGCAACCAGATCGTCAAGCGATGCGGTCAGGCGCACCGGCGCAACCCGCGCCACTACGCCCTGATGGCTTGCACCGCCACTCAATCCCTGCAACCTTGCTGCATCCACCGGCACGACACTGACACCCCGTGCGTGAGCGAGGCTCGTGAGATCGCGCACGCGCGGATCGTGACGCGCGGACTGCACGTAGATTTCAACGATACTGTCCGCGTGGTGACGCAGGCGCGACGCCACCGTGTGGAACCCAAAAATGAGCTGCGTGTCGCGCGCCATTTGCGTTTCAGCCCAACGGGTGAGGTGAGCTGCGCGAGGCCGGAAACACGCGGAGTCGCATTACGCGTTGCGTTGCTTGTCGGCCGGCACAAAATCCAGCCGCGTTGTCTCGAGGTCCGCACGCGCCAGCTTCACTTCGATCCGGTCACCCAGTCGAAAGCGCTGGCCGGTACGCTCGCCGGAAAGCTGGTGGCGTGCGGCGTCGAAGTGATAATAGTCGTTGCCCAGCTCGGAGATGTGGACCAGACCCTCTACGTAGACTTCGTCGAGCGCAACGAACACGCCGAATCCGGTCACACCGCTGATCGTACCGATGAAGCGCTCACCGATACGATCGCGCATGTAATACGCCTTGAGCCACGCCTCGACGTCGCGAGTGGCATCGTCGGCGCGGCGTTCGGTTTCCGAGCAGTGCTGGCCGAGTGCCGCCCAGTCGCCGGGCTGATAAGTCGCGCCCGCGAGCACCGCTTTGATGGCGCGATGGACCAGCAGATCAGGATAGCGGCGGATGGGCGAGGTGAAGTGTGTGTAGGCCTCGTACGCTAGCCCGAAGTGGCCAACGTTCTTGGGGCTGTAGGTCGCCTGCCGCAGCGAGCGCAGCAGCACGGTCTGCAGCAGCGGATAGTCTGGGCGTCCGCGGATCTGGTCCAGCAGCTTGGCGTAGTCCTTCGCGTGCGGGCTGTCGCCTCCGGAAAGATGCAGCCCGAACTCGCGCAGAAATTCCTGCAGGGACTGCAGCTTCTCGGGCGTCGGCCCTTCATGCACGCGGTACAGCGCGGGATGATCGTGGCTCTGGAGAAAATCCGACGCGCACACGTTCGCTGCCAGCATGCATTCCTCGATCACGCGGTGAGCGTCGTTGCGCTGAACCGGATGAATCGCCGTGATCTTGCCCTTGGCGTCGAACTCCATGCGCGTTTCCATCGATTCGAAGTCGATCGCGCCGCGCCGCTCGCGTGCCGCGGCCAGCTTGCGGAACAACTCGTTGATGTTCAGCAGATGCGGCACCAGCGCGCTGCGCGCTCGCGCCGCTTCACCGCCCGGATCGGCAATGATTGCCGCCACCTCGGTGTAGGTAAGTCGCGCTTGCGAATGCATCACCGCCGGATAAAAGCGATAGCCCTTGATGTCGCCCCTCGGACCGATCGCCATCTCGCACGCGAGGCACAGGCGATCGACCTGCGGATTGAGCGAGCACAGCCCGTTGGAAAGCTCCTCGGGTAGCATGGGGATCACGCGGCGCGGAAAGTACACGGAGTTGCCTCTGCTGCGCGCTTCAATGTCGAGCGCATCTCCGTGGCTCACATAGTGGCTGACATCGGCAATGGCTACATACAGACGATACCCGCGGCCTTCTTTCTCGACGTACACGGCGTCGTCGAAGTCTTTCGCGGTCTCTCCGTCGATGGTCACTAGCGGCAATTGGCTGAGGTCTTCGCGCCCCTTCCAGTCGCTCTTGCGCACACCGCTGGGGAGCTTCTTGGCGAGCGCCTCGGCCGCCGTCGGGAACACGTGCGGGAGCTCGTGCTTGCGCAATGCAATCTCGACTTCCATGCCCGGGTCGGCATAATCGCCTAGCACTTCGACCACGCGTCCAACCGGTTTCACGTGCCGGTCCGGCTGCTCGATGATCTCGGCCACGACCACCTGACCGCTCCTGGCCGACATGCGGGCATCCGGCGGGACCAGAATGTCATGCGTCAGCCGGCGATCTTCGGGCACCAGGTAGCAGACACCATGCTCCTCCACCAAGCGACCGACCACGCGCGCATGCGCGCGTTCGAGGACTTCCACAATCGCGCCCTCGCGCCGGCCACGGCGATCGGTTCCGGTCTCGCGCGCCATCACGCGATCGCCGTGGAAGACCTTGCTCATTTCCCAGGGCCCGAGGAACAGGTCGCCCCCGCCGTCTTCGGGGATCACGAAGCCGAAGCCGTCCGGGTGACCTTGCACGCGCCCGCGGATCAAGCCGAGCTTTTCGACCACGCACAGCGCGCCGCGCCGATTGAGCATGATCTGTCCGTCGCGCTCCATGGCGTTGAGCCTGCGCATGAAGGCGTTCTCTTCGTCTTCGTGAATATCGAGCAGCTCGAGCAGATGCTGGGGCTCGACCGGCACCCCTTCTTTCTGGAGCACCTCCAGCACCCAATCGCGGCTGGGCAACGGATGCTCGTAGCGAGCGCGCTCGCGCTCGAGATAGGGATCGGCCAGGCGCAGGCTGGAGGCTTGCGCCGGCTCGCCGCGTGCGCGGCTGCGTGTTTTAGGTGAGCTCATCGGAAAAGACTAAATGGTTGCATGCCGCTTGGAGCCTGGGGCGTTTTGCCATAAAATGGCGGCCCTCTGTGCCGAGATGGCGAAATTGGTAGACGCACCAGGTTCAGGTCCTGGCGGTCGCAAGACTGTGGAGGTTCGAGTCCTCTTCTCGGCACCAGCTTTCATTGCCGCTTTCCTCTGAAAGCGCAATTTCTGGCGGACGTGGGAATTGAGAATGTCGACACGCCCGCCTCACACTGTGAACGGATGGCGGCGCACGATGATGTCGTCGCGTTCGGCGCCGGTCGAAATGAGATCGATCGGCACCTCGCAGACCTCTTCGATACGGCGCAGATAGCGGCGCGCCGCCTCGGGCAGCTCCGCAAGCTCTCGTACGCCAAGGGTGCTTTGCGACCAGCCGGGTATTTCCTCATAAATAGGCTCGCATTCGGCCAGTTCCTCAGCGCCCACGGGAAGGATGTCGCGGTGCTTGCCGCCGAAGCGATAGCCGATGCCGATCTGGAGCGTCTCCATGCCGTCGAGCACGTCGAGCTTGGTGACGCATAAGCCGGATACACCGTTGATCTGAATCGAACGCCGCAAGGCCGCGGCATCGAACCAACCGCAGCGGCGCGGGCGTCCGGTGGTAGCCCCCACCTCGTTGCCGCGCACCGCGATCTGACGGCCGATATCGTCGTCCAGCTCGGTGGGAAACGGCCCGGAGCCCACGCGCGTCGTATACGCCTTGGTGATGCCCAGGATGTAATGCAGCGCCTGCGGCCCGACGCCGCTGCCGGCTGCGGCTGCACCCGCGACACAGTTGCTCGAGGTGACGAACGGATAAGTGCCGTGGTCCACATCGAGCAGGGTGCCTTGCGCGCCCTCGAACAGCAGCCGCTTCTGCGCACGTTGCGCTTCGAATAGCAGGCGCGGCACGTCCTTCACCATAGGCCGGATCGAATCAGCGATTGCCAGCAAATCATCGAGGCTGCGCTGGAAGTCGACCGTATCCGCACCGAAGTAGTGCCGCAGCACGAAGTTGTGGAAATCGAGCACTTCGCCCAGCTTTGCCGCGAGGCGCTCCCGATGAAACAGGTCCTGCATCCGGATCGCGCGACGCGCGACCTTGTCCTCATACGCCGGACCGATCCCGCGTCCCGTCGTGCCGATTTTGCCTGCGCCTTTCGCGGCTTCCCGCGCCGCATCGAGCGCCGCATGATGCGGCAGGATCAGCGGACACGCCTCGCTGATCGCGAGCCGGCCGCGCACCTCGATGCTGGCGGCTTCCAGCGTTGCGACCTCGTCCATGAGCGCCTGTGGCGACACGACCACGCCGTTGCCGATGAAGCAGGCTACTTCCTTGCGCAGGATGCCCGAGGGAATCAGATGCAAAACCGTCTTACGCCCATCGATGACCAGCGTATGTCCGGCGTTGTGCCCGCCCTGGAAGCGCACTACACCCTGCGCATGGTCGGTGAGCCAATCGACGATCTTACCTTTGCCTTCGTCACCCCACTGGGTGCCGACCACCACGACGTTGCTTGCCATTGTCTTACGGCTTCGCTTTCATTCAGTTGAGGGGCTCGAGGGCCCACTTCGAGCCACGACGGACCAGCTGCCGATCGCAGCCGAGCTCCGCAAGCGTGCCTGCGTGGCCCGGCAAATCGATGACCACCACCTCGCCACGCTCCCGCAGCTCGCCGATTGCCTGCTGCAGGGTGACATCCTGCGGGGCGTAGGGCGCCAGGACGCCCCGTTCTGCCGGTGCCGCCGTCGCCAGACCGGCAAGCTCGCGCAAATCGAGGCTGAAGCCGGTGGCCGGACGCGCCCGCCCGAACGCCTTGCCGACCTCATCATAGCGCCCGCCGAGCGCGATCGCGTTGGGGTGCCCGCGTGTGTAGGCGGCGAATACGACCCCGCTGTGATAGTGATAGCCGCGGAGCTCCGCGAGATCGAAGCGATGTACCGTGACCACCGGCGCCAGATCGCGTGCGATGGTCTGCATGTCGTTCAACGCCTGCGCGATCTCCGGAAAGTCAGGCAGCCTGGTCCGCGCCGTGTCGAGAATAGCCGCATCGCCATAGAGCTCGGGCAACAACAGCAAAGCCGCGCGCAGCTTCGCGTCGAGCGGTGCCACCAGCTCGCGCAAAGCCGGCACATCCTTCGACTGCAACACGCGGAACAATTCCGATTCGAGCTCGCGCTCGATGCCGGCGCGTTGCATCAGGCAACGGAATACGCCGACGTGGCCCAGATCGAGATAGAGATCCTCTACACCTGCGGCGCGCAGCGCGCGCGCGAGCAGCGTCTGGATCTCGACGTCGCTTTCCACTCCGGCATGTCCGTACACTTCCGCGCCGATCTGCAGCGGCTCGCGCGTGTGATTGAGTCCGGAAGGTTGTGCATGCAGCACGCTGCCGGCGTAGCACAGGCGCGTGACTCCCTGCCGGTTGAGCAGGTGCGCGTCGATGCGCGCGACTTGCGGTGTGATGTCCGCGCGCACGCCAAGCAGCCGACCGGAGAGCTGATCCACCAGCTTGAACGTGCGCAGATCCAGATCGTGTCCGGTACCAGTCAGCAGCGACTCGAGGTATTCGAGCAGCGGCGGCATGACGAGCTCATAGCCGTGCACACGGAACAGATCGAGGATGCGGCGGCGCAGCTGCTCAATGCGCGCGGCCTCGGCCGGAAGTATGTCTTCGATGTATTCGGGGAGCAGCCAGCGTCGCATCGCGTTTGGATCCTGTCAATTGCGGGCGCTATAGAGCAGCACAGCGCCGGCAATCAGCACCATCAGCAATCCGAAGAAGCGCAATTGCCCGTCCGCAAGGCTCGACACGCGGCGCACGACCTCCCGCCAACGCGCCGGCGTCACCAGCAGCGGTAAGCCCTCCAGCAGAAGCAGCAGGGCGAAGGCGATCCAAACGGCGCTGGACATGACCCCCTTGAGGCGTTGCGCGCGCAGCGCTAGGCCTGACCTCGAGACGCCGACACACGCGGGCATGCATCCTCCCGCAAATCGGACGGCAAACAGATTTCCGCTCGCAACGCAGACCGTGCCCGATGCGTACCCATAGCGCAGCCCTAGCGGCCCTTGCCGGCCGGGTTCTTGAAATACTTGAAGAAGTCTGAGCTCGGCTCGAGCACCATGACATCGCTCTTGTTGCGGAAGCTCTGCCGGTAGGCTTCCAGGCTGCGATAGAAGGCGTAAAAGTCTGCGTTCGGCTGGAACGCAGCCGCATAGGCAGCCGACGCCCGCGCGTCGCCCTGCCCTTTGACGCGCTGAGCATCCCGGTACGCTTCGGCGATGATCACCTCGCGCTGACGATCCGCGTCGGCACGGATCTTTTCCGCTTCCGCAAAACCCATCGAACGCAGCTCGTTGGCCACGCGCTTGCGCTCAGCCTCCATGCGACGATAGACCGCGTCGCTCACCTCCTGCGGCAGATCCACACGCTTCAGACGCACATCGAGCACCTGCACACCGATCTTGCGTGCGTCCGCATCCACCTTGGAGCGCATCAGTTCCATGATGTGCTCGCGCTCGCCGGACACGACGTCGTGAATGGTGCGCTTGCCGAACTCGGCGCGCAGATTGTCGTTCACGGTCTGCGCCAGCCGAATCTTGGCGCGCGCCTCATCTCCGTTTACGCTGATGTAGTACTGCACCACGTCGATGATGCGCCACTTCACGAATGAATCGACCAGGACGTTCTTCTTCTCGGAGGTGATGAAGCGCTCGGGCTCGTCCGGGTCCAACGTCAGAATGCGCACGTCGAACAGGCGCACATTGTCGAGCAGCGGCGCCTTGAAGTAGAGGCCCGGCTTGACGATCACCTGCACCGGCTCACCGAGCCGGAACACGATCGCATTCTGGCGTTGATCGACGGTGAACATCGACAGGCTCGCCACCACCAGCACTGCCACCAGCGCGATGAGAAACAAGGTCGCGCCGCGGCTCATGGACGCGGCTCCCGGTCGCGGCTGCGGAACGACTCGCGTGACCGCTCGGGCACCACCGGAGGCACCGGCGATTGTGCCTCGGGCTGCGGCGTGCGCTCGCTCGGCTCGACCGCGGGCGTCGATGCGGCACCGGACATCTGCAGCAACTTGTCGAGCGGCAGGAACAGCAGGTTGCCGCTCGATTTCTGATCGACGATGACGGTGGTGGTGGAAGACAGGATCTGCTGCATGGTCTCGAGATACATGCGCTCTCGGGTGACGGCGGGCGCACGGTTGTACTCGGCCACCACCTGACGGAAACGCGAGGCTTCACCCTCGGCGTTGGCGATCACGCGCTGCTTGTAGCCGTCGGCTTCCTGCAGCAGGCGCGAGGCCGTGCCACGCGCCTTGGGGACCACGTCGTTGGCATACGCCTGGCCTTCGTTGATCTGGCGCTCGCGATCCTGACTGGCCTTGACAGCGTCGTCGAACGAAGCCTGCACCTGCTCCGGCGGCTGCGCCTGCTGCATGGTCACCTGGCTCACCGCCACGCCGGTCTTGTAGCGGTCGAGCATGCGCTGCATCAGCTCCTGCGCCTGACCGCGGATCTGCTCGCGTCCT
>JBGQKF010000138.1:0-9696 GCA_041499435.1 Gammaproteobacteria bacterium | reverse complement strand
CGCCCATGGCGATAACTGTCGAGCGTGAGGGCATTGGCTTTGTACATGCTGATCCAGACCGGGCGCCAATCATCGCGCTCGCCGATCATCTTGAGATGACTCGCCACGCGCGGGATCACGTTTTCGGGCAGCACCGCTTCGTCCGCGTCTTCGTCGTCACGCAACTGATAGTCCATGCGCCAGATGTTGTCGGGCTGCTTGTGCATGAGCAGCGTCGAGCCCGGATTGGAAGGCGGATCGAACCACGCGCGGCGCTCCGTCGGATAATTGCTCTTGAGCTCGATATCGACGATCACATACCGCCCTTCGTACTGCGTGCCGTGAAACTTGAGGCCGAGCGCCTGTCGCGCCACGCTGCGCGCGCCGTCGCACGCGACCGCCCAGTCGCAATCGATCGCGTAGGCGCCCTGCGCGGTTTCGATCGCAAGCCGCACTCCATCATCGCGCGCCGTGACATCGCCGACTCGCGTCTGCCAGCGCACCTCGATCAGATCGGACCGCGCGTGTACCGCGTCGAGCAGAAACTTTTCCGTGTAACACTGCTGCAGATTGATCATCGGCGGGAATTTCTGGTTCTCGTCGTGCCGCATCTGCAGCCGGAAGACTTCGGAGTTGCCGTAGTACGAGCGTCCTCCGGTCCAGCCCAGACCTTTCGCGACGAAGGGCTTCTCGGCGCCGACTCGCTCTAGAATCTCGAGACTGCGACGGGAGATGCACGTCGCCCGGCTGCCCAGGCAAACCGTGTCGTCGGCCTCGAGCACCAGCGAGGCGACCCGGTAGTTCGCGAGCTCCAGCGCAAGCGTCAGGCCGATCGGCCCAGCACCAATGATTGCGACTCGGTGCCGCTTTGCCTCGATGCCGGCCGCGAGCGGCGGCACAACCAGCGGATAGCGCGGATAGTCGAAGTATTCGGCCCACTCGATCGGCATGCGGCAGGTCTTTGCTTATCAGGTCATTTCCGGTGCGCTCGCGAGCCGCCGCAAATGTCACCCACAAAGGATAACGCAAGCGTGCGCATGGCACACACATCTCGCTCTGCAACGCGCGCGCTATGCGAATGAACTCCGGTTGATTGTCGAGAACGGCACTCGCGACTTTGCAGTCGAAGTCGTGACGCAGCCGACTGCGCTCGACGACACCGACAAACTCCCCGCGCCAACCGCAATTTTAAACATCGTTTACATTCCCGCCCGTTATGTCTCAGCCGGAAGACGAGTACATTCGTATCATCGCATCTCACGCGATTTACCGATGTAATTGCGCTCGAAATCTTGCTAGACTTTGCCGCATCCCGCTCTCGCAGCAATCGGCAGCAAGCGCTCAGCAGTCCGAGGTGCCGCACGCAACACGACAGCCGCAACGTACGCTCCATTGGTCAGAGCCGTGAAAACTTCCACTCAGATCCAGTCGAATCGCCGATCGCGCGTACCGCAGCTATCAGCGCTCGTTGCCATCGCAGCGGTCAGCGTCGCACTGAGTCTGGGTCTTGCCAGTGTGCATGAGAGCGGTCTCGCGACTTTATCGATCGCCGCGGACATCAGCCGGCTTCTGCAGATCGCCGCCCCGGTCGCTTTTGTCTCGCTCGCCACTCTCGTCGTACCGTTGCTGCCAAGAAGCGCGCGCGTCTTGGGCCGCGACAAGGAAGACACGAGATTGACCTTCGGCGCGATCCGCTCGAGCGCGCGCGATGAATCGTGGACTGCCGACAAATTGCGCGCGAGCATGACCCGCTTGCGTCGCTCTGCGGAGTATCCGTTCGCCCAACCCTACGCGTACCGTCTCACCTGCTGGCGCGGGATTCTGCTCAACACCGGCGCCGATCCAGTGCTCGACGTCACGGTGACCAATCCAACTGCCGCCGCGTTTCTGATCGCCAGGATCGGTATCGAAATGCTGAGCGTGGGCAGCATCACCGAACGCAGAGATCCGTTCTTCGCCGCACCGCCTGCGCGGCATGAGCTCGAGGATTGCTATGCAATCGAGATGCCGGACACGCTGACGTTGTTCAAGCATGCTCGCGCGGAAAACGCGGATCGCGATTTGCTCGCCATCGACATCGACCACGCGCAGGTCACGGACCTGGGCGAGCCGTTCTATCTGCGACCCACCAAATCATTTCGCTTCGATTTGCAGCTGCTCGGCTTCTGCGAGAACACGCCGCTGCACGCGCTCGCGAGAATCGTTCTGCACACCGACGGCGGCGTGTTCCACTCGCCCGTCATCTATTTTCGGCGCTAAGCTTGAAGTTCGTTGCGGCAAACTGCGCGAGCATAGCCACCCACCGGGGCAACGGCCGTCATTTTTGTTCATCGACGCAGTGCGCGTATAGTCTGCACCTATGCCCCATACCGCTCTGGCTGAGTTGCTCGCCGCTGCGGCTGTCGCGCGGCCGGAAGCTGGCCAGATCGACATTCGTGGCGACGACCCCGTGTTCCCGACGCGCTTTCGTGTCGGCGCGGCGGGCGCGGCGGCTATCGCGGCTTCGGCTATAGCCGCAAACCATCTGTGGGCGTTACGCAGTCCTCATCGCCAGCGCCAGAAGATCTCGATCGATCTGCGCCATGCCGCTGCGGCGCTGCGCAGCGTGCGCTATCTGCAAATCGACGGGGTAGCTCCGAAGGAGCTCTTCGATCCGGTGAGCGGCCTCTATCAAGCCTGGGATCAGCGCTGGGTATACCTGCACTGCAACTTTCCGAATCATCGTGCCGCCGCATTGGGTGTCCTCGGTCTCGCGGCCGACGCCGACCGCGATGCGATCGGCCGTGCGGTGCGCGAGCGGGACGCGTTCGAGCTCGAAGGTGCGGTGCATGCCGCGCGCGGCTGTGCCGGGCTGGTACGCACGCCGGAGGAATGGTCGGACCACCCGCAGTCGGCTGCCGTAGCGTCGGTGCCGCTGCTCGAGATCGATCGCATCGGCGACGCACCGCCCGAACAGCTGCAGCCTGCTGCGCGGCCGCTGAGCGGCATTCGCGTGCTCGACCTCACTCGGGTGTTAGCCGGGCCAACTTGTGGCCGCGCACTGGCGGAGCACGGCGCCGACGTGCTGAAGATCTCTGGGCCTCATCTCCCCCATTCCGGAGAAGTCGAGATCGATACCGGACTGGGCAAGCTCTCCGCCTTCCTTGACCTGCGCCAACCGATGCCTCTCGAAACGCTCGTCTCGCTCGTTCGCGACGGGCGCTGCGATGTGTTCTCGCAATCCTATCGCCCAGGATCGCTGGCGGCGCGCGGCCTCGATGTCGAAACGCTCGCGGCGCTGCGGCCCGGGATCGTCTGTGTCGAGCTGAGCGCCTGGGGTCGCGCCGGACCTTGGGCGCAGCGACGCGGGTTCGACACGATCGTGCAATGCGCGAGCGGCATGGCGATGATTCAGGGCGGTGGCGAGACGCCGCGCACCATGCCCGTCTCCGCAATTGATTATGTCAGCGGGTATCTCATGGCATTCGGTGCCATGGTCGCGCTCGAGCGGCGTGCGCGTGAAGGTGGCAGTTGGCAGGTCCGCGTGTCGCTCGCGCGTACCGCAAGATGGATCGTCGATCGCGGTCTGCTCGATGCCCCGGAGATCGCCGACGTGCCGAAGGAGCTGCCGGACGATGAGATCGCCCGCATCACCGTGCAAACGCCGTCACCTCTCGGTTTGATCCGCCATCTCGCGCCAGTCGCGCGCATGTCCGACACGCCGACGCGCTGGGCGCGCCCACCGACGCCCCTCGGTCATGACGCGCCGGTGTGGCCACCGCGCCCGTCTCAGGAATAGATGCAGCGCCGGTGACGGGCGAAACCCTACCGGTGCACGCCCGCAATCTGCTCCGGCACCCCGAACTCGCGACGACACACGTCTGCCAGCACGCCGACACCCTCGCGAATGACCTGCTCGGACGGGTGCGCGAAGCAAATGCGCATCCGGCTCTTGCCTACGGCAGCGTCGGTCATCCACTCCGCTCCGGGATTGATCGCCACGCCCGCCGCCAGCGCGATCTGATAGAGCCGCGAGGTATCTACCGAATCGGGCAGCTTCACCCACAGGAAAATTCCGCCCGCCGGGTACTCGAGCTCGGCTGCGATCCCGAAGTGCGTACGCAGCGCTTCGACCAGCGTATCCAGCTTGCGCCGTAATGTCTGCCGCAGCGCGCGCACGTGCGTGTCGAAGTGGTCTCGACAATATTCCGCCAGGACCATCTGTTCGAGTGCACCCGAGCCGCCGTCGTTCTTGATGCTCAGAATGCGGCTCATCAACGGCCATCCCGCCACGAGATAACCCAGCCGCAGCGCGGGCGCGATGGATTTGGAGAACGAGCCGATGTGAATCACACGATCGTTGCCCGCCATCGCGCGCAGAGCACGCGGGCGCTTGCCCACCCAGGTGAGATCGGCATAACACTCGTCTTCGAAGATCGGTACCTGGTAGGCCTTGGAGAGCTGCAGCAGGTCGCTACGCCGCGCCTCGCTCATCACTGTCGCGGTCGGGTTCTGCACCGTCGGGATGGTGTAGATGTACTTCGGCGCTACGCCGCGCCGTTTCAGCTCCTCGAGCGTGCTTGCCAACGCGGCGCTGCTGAGCCCATCGCCATCGACCTCGACGCCGATGATGTTCACCCCGAGCCGCTTGACCCGCGTGATGGCGCCACTGTAGGTCATCTTCTCCATGATCACGGTATCGCCCGGGGAGAGCAGCACCTGGTTGACCAGGTCGAGCCCCTGCAACGACCCCGAGGTGATGAGGATCTCATCGGTCGAGCATTCGATACCCGTGTCTCGCGCCAGCTTGCGTGCGATGAACTCGCGTAGTGGATGATAACCGAGCGCGCCACTGTCGAGCCCATACGTGGCGAGTTGCCTGCCTTCACGCTCGAGAACATTGCTCGCGGCGGCGATCAGATCATCCACCGGCACGCTGTCGGCGTCGTTGTGTCCACCTGTGAAGTTGTACTTCGGAAAGCCTGACCACTTGGCGGCCGGCGGCGGCAGGTCGGCGCGAAGCAGTGATGTATAGTCGAACGAATCAGCAGACACGGGTTCTCCTCGGCGTTGCGTGTCGGTCATGCTCCGACATCTCGCCATGATAGCGAGCAGTCAGCTGGAATACTCGCGCGTGAGGCTGCTGGACGCACCGACGCGGGACCCGGCTTTACGCCGGAACCAGTCGCAGATGCGTGATCTCGGAGGGCGCGCCCAGCCGCTTCGGTGGGCCCCAGTAACCGGTGCCCCGGCTGGTGTAGACCCAGAGCTCGTCCAGCCGGTGCAGGCCGGCCGTGAACGGCTGCTGCATCCATACGAAGAAATTCCACGGCAGAAATTGGCCGCCGTGCGTGTGGCCCGAGAGCTGAAGATCGAAGCCGGCCGGGGCGGCAGCCAAAGCCGAGCGCGGTTGATGCGCGAGCAGCAGCCTGACCGCCGCGTCCGCCGGGGCACCGGCCAGCGCAGCGTGCGGGTCGCTACGGTGCGTCTCATCGAAGTGATGTGCGCTGTAGTCGGTGACGCCGGCCACGACGATATCCACGCCCTCGTGCTCCAGCACCACGTGCTCATTGATCAGCACGCGCAGGCCGAGCCGGCGCAACTCGGCAACCCACGCGGGCGCTCCGGAATAGTACTCATGGTTCCCGGTGACGAAGTACGCGCCATGGCGCGCCGACAGCCGTGCCATGGGCTGCGTATGGTGTGCGAGCTGTGCGACGCTGCCATCGACCAGGTCGCCAGTGACCGCAATCAAGTCCGCACCGAGCTGGTTCACCGCGTCGACGATGGCATCGACATAGTCGCGCTTGATCGTCGGCCCGACATGGAGGTCGCTGATCTGTGCGATGCTGAAGCCATGCAGCGCCGCCGGCAGACCCGCAATCGGAACATCGACCGATCGCACTCGGGCAGGCCGGCGCGCGTTGATGAAGCCTAACAGCGTGAGCAGCGCGGCGAGCGCCGGAACGGCGACCGCGCTGTAGCTCTGAAACGCCTGCATAAAGCCCAGATGCAACAACGCGTTGGTCGCAGCGCCGATGAGCAGAACCACGTCGCGAATGATGGTCAATACGAACAGCGAGGAGAACGATCCGAGCGCCAGCAATCCCGCCCACATGAGACCCGTTGCGAGAGCCCGGCGCTTGAGTCGCCGTGCGGCCAGCGCAAACGGGATGAGAGCGGTCGAGGCGATCAACCATAGAATCATCGCAGCGGCCGCTGCGGTGGACGGCATATCGGGAACCAGCCGCCAGCCGATCAGCACGTGCAATAGCGCAACGAAGGTGTACAGTCGAAGCATTGTGACAGACCTGTCCGCCGACTCGGCGGGGAAACGTGGAGCACTACATGAGGGCATTTACCGGCGCCGCAAGAGCCCGTCGAGGCAGGCGCATCACGAAGCCACAAGTCGCAGGGCTGAGGTGAAGACGTGACGGCTGAAGTCGTACCGCTCTATCCGACGCGCGGCGCTGCGCAACCGGTGCAGGGCCTCTACCTGGCGCACCGGCTGCACGAGCTTGGCAGTACGGCTGCGCCGTTCGTGTACGGCAACTTCGTGTCCAGCCTGGACGGGCGTATCGCAATCATGGAGTCCACGGGCGCAGACTCCGATGCCCTCGATGGGCTGACGAGCGCGAACGATTTTCGCCTGTTCCAGGAGCTCCACGCGCAGGCGGACTGCCTGATCACGCACAGCGGCTACCTGCGCGCACTGGCGGAGGGACGCTTGGGCAACGTGCTGCAGGTCAATGCAACAGGGCAGGCGGCCGACCTCGCCGAGTGGCGAAAGCGGAACGGTTTACCGGCACAGCCTGCAATCGCGATCGCCAGCGCGAGCCTCGACTTCCCCGTCCCTGCGTCGATCGCTGAGCATCGTCAGGCGCTCTACGTGGTCACGGGTCGAGCCGCAGACCCCGCGCGCGTTGCCGCGCTTCGCGAGGGCGGCTTGCAGGTCATCATCGCGGGCCAAGGCACCATGGTGGAAGGCGCACCGCTGGTACGGGCACTCGGCGAGCTCGGATACAAGTGCCTGTACCTCGTCGCCGGCCCGAAGATGCTCGAGACCATGCTGCGCGATCGCGAGCTGTCGCGGCTCTACCTCACGATCCGGCATCGCCTCATGGGCGGCGAACGGTTTCGCACGTTGATCGACGGGCCGCGCATCGGCAAGCCCGGGCACCTCGAGCTGCGGAGCCTCTACTACGACTCAGGCGATGAGCACGCAGTCGGGCAATGGTTCGCGCAGTTCGATCCCGCGCATCGGCCGGGATGACACGCCAGCTCAGCAACGCCAAAAGCATTGCCTTCTGGCGTTCGCTGGAGCGTCACATTGACCCGCTATGCAGTTTCCTTTGGATTGGGGCCATACTGGTTTGCGCCCGGCTGACCATCCGCGAACAAGAAGACCAGCAGCACGATGACGCCGATCACTGGAATCAGCGCAATCAGCACCCACCATCCGGTTCGGCCGGTGTCGTGTAGCCTGCGCACCGTAACGGCGATGCCAGGAATGAGGACCGCCAGACTGTAGATCCCTCCGAGTACGCCGTGCGTGCCGAGCACCGCGTCGATCACGGCGAGCACGATGGCTATGATGACGTTGATCAGCACGAACATCCAGTACTCGGTCCGACGCGCCCGCCCGGTGAAGACGGCGTATTTCTTCAGGACTTCAAGATACCAGTTCATATTTGCCCCTCTCCTTGGTTGCCCCTGTCGATCAGTTTGGCGGCTGACAGGAGTCCGCGCCGCCAACGCCTTCGACTCGCATCGATCCCCTTTTCACCAGCCGGTGTGACAAAGCGACCCAAGCGCACGATCGCATTGCGCGTAAGCTCGCTTCGCTCTCATCATCACCCCACTGGCATGGTCCTGACAAGCGCTCGCCGGTTCGTTGGCTTTTCGTATGCGGTCCGCTGGTGCGCCGCCTCACTCTTGCGCTGAGGCAGCACCCAATCGGCCTTGCGCTTTTCGAGGAACGCCCTGACACCTTCGCGCGCTTGTTCCGTCGACGCAACCGCACAGAAGTTGTCGACCGCCGCCGCGACGCTCACGCGATAGTCCGTGTCGTTCTCTCTCCGGAAAGCGTCTCTGCCCAGCTCGAGGACCCTTGCAGGCTTCGCGGCGAGCACCTGCGCAAGAGCGCGTGCCTGATCGAGCGCGCGATCATCGTCCACCACCCGGCTCACCAGCCCGAGCGCTGCGGCCTCATCGGCGCCGAAGCTTCTGCCGGTGAACAGCAGATCGAATGCGCGATAGCGGCCCACGATCCGAGGCAGATGAGCGTAGTGGATCGCGGGAATGAGGCCGACGTCGATCTCCGGGTAGCCGAACGTCACCGAACGTCCCGCGAGGATCAAGTCGCACGAGATGGCGAGCGTCATGCCTCCGCCTCGCGCGGCCCCGTTCACGACGGCAATGGACGGTTTGCCCAGGTCACGCTGAGCGTCGCACACGCGCACGTACAACTTCTCGACCAGCGCGCGCAGATCGGTGCTCGTGCCGCCATCGACGGCCTCGAGATTCAGGCCGGCGCAGAAACGTTGCGCAACGTTGCTGCGCAGAATCACCGCACGAACCAGCGGATCCGCAGCCGCTGTGGCCAGCGCAGCAAGCAGTTCGTCGAGCATCGGCTCGGTGAGCGCATTGACCGGCGGGTGATTTAGCGCGATCTCGGCAATCCGGTTGCGGACTTCGTAGTTGACCAATGGCATCGATATCCCCTGGTGCGAGTTTCAGCGTGGTGCGTCGGGTCATTCTGCTGGGCCGCAAGTCGCTTCGGCGCCTCATTGCGTTGCGCTGCCGCGACACTCCAAGCGCCTAGCCTGGATAATTCATGAAGGACTCGGGGTCGGGCTGCGACACGTTACCGCTTGCGGCCGTTTGCGGGAGCAGCCCGCCGCCGCTCGTCCCCGCCCCAAAGCAACACATTCGCCGTGGGCCGAGCGGCATGGCGAGTCGAGTTCCGAGCCAGTTGCGGCTCGACCGTCGCTGCCAATAGCTTCGACTATTGGCGAGACGGGCATGCCGCAAATGGCCGGAAATCGGCCGCCAGCGCCCGAGTAGCCCGACGCAACACTCCGTGCTGCGCAAGAGTTGGCCAATTGACTCGTAACACCAGTCATTGTCCACACACCGGGGCGTCTTCATGAATTATCCAGGCTAACCCGTTAGGTTGATTTTAAGCGTTCCCCTCCGCAGGCACAGTAAGCGGGCCAGGAAGCGTCGGCCAGGTAAGTGGCAGCTTCTGAGATCTCTAAGCTTATCGACTACGGAGACAACCATGAGGATTCCAAACGGCGTGGCAACCGCGCTGCTCTTCAGCTGCCTCACGGCATCCGCCTTTGCTGGCGAGCGCGGCATTATCAATCAAGCCAATCCGCTCGACCAGACGATGCGGTTTTACCTGCATCCGGCGCATCTGTACCTGAGCAGCCAGGCGCCGCACCCGTTAGGGGAGCATCCCGCAGTACTGGTCAAGCGCAATGAGGTGAAGATGAATCGTACGGACCCGCTGAGCATCCGTTCGCATCCAGCTTCGCACGGCCATAGAGACCAGCTGGCGGGGGCGGGACAGCCACAGCCAGTGTCGTGCCGACATATGGCTTTATTCGAAATACGGACGGCAGCTTCCAGACATTCGTCATACCAAATGGTGGCACTGTCGAGGGCGCTGTCGGCGGCATCAACGATCTTGGCGCGGTCACAGGAATCCTAAATGGGTCCGGCCCCAATACT
>JBGQKF010000137.1:0-9700 GCA_041499435.1 Gammaproteobacteria bacterium | reverse complement strand
CGAGCCAGCCGGCCGCAGCCGGCCGTCTCTCGATCATCTCACGACAATGCGGCGTGCGCAGTCCGATGCCGGCGCGGACCGGTATGGTTGCGTCGGCGCGGTGCATGAGCTCTTATTTCTTGCTGGCGACCAAGGTGCCTCCCACGATCTTTTCGCAGGCGCCCTTGGGAACGTACACCCACTCGTCGCCGCCGTCGGCCTTGGCCTGGCCGGCGCAGGAATGCTTAGCGTTGCCGCAATCGTTCTTGCCGGCCTTGGCGATGCCCGCACACTTTTCCATGTTGGCGGTATCGTCTTTGGCGAGCGCGCTGGAGCCGGCAGAGACTAGACCGACAGCGAGCAGGCTGGCGATGGCGGAACGGATCACGAGGTCGGTTTGTTTCATGTGTCTTTCTCCTTGCGTTTGAACCGTGAAGGGGTCCCCGAGCTGATACGACAGCCGGAAGCCATTGGATGCATCCTGGAGCGCGCGGGCCGAGGATGAGTCGCCCGGCCCGGCGTGTCCTTACAATAGCAGACTAGGGCATCGCTCAACCGGCAAAGCACGGCTCCGGCAATCCCGCCACGCCGGGCTCGATCGCGAACACGTGACCGGCCAGCGGCTGCGACTGACGCTCTTCCGCGGACAAGCGCATCGATGCCGAGGTCACGTAGAGAGTGCGCAGATCAGCTCCGCCGAACGCGAGACTGGTGACATGCCGCACCGGCATCCGCAGCACCTGCACGATCGCGCCATCCGCCGCGTAGCGCGTGATGCGCCAGCCGTCGTAGTGCGCGGTCCAGATGAACCCTTCGGCATCGACGGTGAGCCCGTCGGGGAACCCCTCCTCCGTGGCGAGCTCCGCGAACAGGCCGCGCGGGCCCACCATCCCTGCGGCGAGATCGAATTCGAAGCGGTAGATTCGCCGCACCCAAGTATCGCACAAATACATCCACCCAGTAGAGCGCCTGCTCGCGCGCGCTCCACACCGGGCTTTCGCCGATCAGATCCGCCGCGGGCACGGCAACGCTCAGAGCCTTCCTCGCGGTGCCGGGCAGCTTGCTCAACGGTGGCGTTCGAACACCGACTGATTGCCGTCCCACACGCCGGCAGCGCGCGCACTGCCGCTCATGCCGGTGTAATGCTCGCGCAGCGTGGAGAGCTCCATGACGATCTTGAGTGGAAAGCCCTGGCGATTGCCCCGAGTATCCATGAGCAGATCTTGGAAATAGCGATCGAGCTGCGTGGGCTGCCGCCAGTCCCGGGCGATCTTGTTCACGATGCGCGGGTAGCGCCCGGCAAGCTCGTTGGGACGAATCGCCTCGTCCAGCGATGACAGGAGCGCCTGGCCCTCGGGGGTGAGCTGCGTGTCGGATACATCGGGCGGGCGCCGCATCGATTTGAAAGCGGCTTCTGCCGGCGATGGGTTGATCTCGGCCGTTGGGGGCATAGGAAGTCTCCTCCGTTTGTGCAAAGTTACGCAAATGACATTCGCGGTTCTGATGCCGCGTGGATGTCAAGCTTACATCCATTCCAGGCAAAGCCCAACTTCGTGCGCTCGAGCGCGCGACAGCTTCACTCGCGATTGACGGTTCTTTACACGGCGCTGCGGCAAATGCTGCCGGTTTTTGCATTCGGCTGCGGCTCAGAACCTCGACTGCGCAGCAGCCACGCCGCCGAGCACGGCCTGCGCTATCGTACGCGTTCCGTCTTTGCCGCCGAGCTCGACCGGCTGCACGCCACCATCGACGAATGCCGCGCGTACCGCATCTTCGAGCACGGCTGCCGCCTCGGTGAGACGCGCATCGTTGTGGCGGGCACCGAGCCAATCCAGCATCATGGCCGCGGAGAGGAGCATAGCGGTGGGATTCGCCTTCCCGGTGCCGGCGATGTCCGGTGCCGTGCCGTGGCAGGGCTGGAACATGGCATGTGCATCGCCGATATCGCCGGAGGGCGCGAAACCCATACCGCCGATGAGACCGGCGCCTAAGTCTGACAGAATATCTCCGAACATGTTCTCCGTGACTACCACATCGTAGGCCCAGGGCTGACGCACGAGGTTGAGCGCCATGGCGTCGATGTTCACTGTGTCGGCCGGCAGCGGCGCGAAAGCTCGTGCTCGCTCGAGAAAAATCCGGTGCGAAAAGGCGAACGAGCGCAGCACGCCGGATTTGTCAACGCACGTCACCTTGCCCGGCCGGCCGCGTTCCCGTCGGCGGTTGGCCACCCCGAATGCATAGTCGAACACGCGCTCACTGCCGCGGCGCGTGATGCGCATGGTATCGACCGCGGTATCTGCATCGAGCATGCTGCCGCGGCCGCGAGACCAATAAAGGCCTTCCGTCTGCTCGCGCACGATGACGAAGTCGATATCGGCAGCGCGCGCGTCGCGCAGCGGTCCGGGAATACCAGGAATGGCGCGTATCGGACGCACTCCCGCATACAAGTCGAGCGCCATGCGGATATCGAGCTGCGGCGCGATTTCGGTGCCGTCCGGATAACGCACTTCGGGCAATCCCATCGCCCCGAACAGAATCGCGTCGGCGCGCTCGACTTGTCGCATCGCCGCGTCGGTGAAGGCCGTGCCGGTGTCGCGGTACGTAGCCGCACCTCCAGGCAGTCTGTTCCACGAGAGCGGCGCACAGTTCAACTTGCGCGCAACTGCCTCCACCACCGGCAGGCAGGCATCCATTACTTCGATGCCGATGCCGTCACCGGGCAGCACGGCGATGCGCAAGTCAGAAGCAGGCGACATTTTTCTCCTCGGGATCGATGCGTTGCGTCGGGGCGACGCCGGCGGTCGCTGCAGTCAATCAGTGTAGCGGAGGAAGCGGCGGCTGTGGGATAGTTTCACACGTAAGAAATGGGCTTGAGATCGTCTGTGCCGCATGCGATATCCTGCCGCGCAACGCTGTCGCCTTCATGATTGATTGAGAACGATGAACATAGCCGAAAACCATGCAGCGCTCGAAGCGATCGAGGGCGCAGCGTTCGCAGATCTCTACTGCGCCGCGCCAGAGACGATTCGGACGTCGATGCACATCGACGTCGCGGACATCGCTGGAATGTATCTCCGGCAAAACTACATCTCGCCCGCGCGCGCATGAGGCGAGCGAGCGGCAGTTGCTAGCGCCGTGATATTCTCATCGTGTTTCGTCTGTGTCTACGCGCACCATTGATCCCGGTGCTCACGCGCTCGATCGGGAGGTCATCATGAATCTGGCAGGCTCGGTATGCATCGTCACCGGCTCCGCGACGGGCGCGGGTGCCGCGTGCGCTATCCAGCTCGCGCGCAAAGGTGCGCGCGTGGTGGTCAATTACAGCCGCAGCGAGCAAGATGCTCGCGCCACTTTGCAGGCCTGTCAGGATGCGGGTGCCGAGGCGCTTCTCGTGCAGGCGGATGTGGCTCGGGATGCCGACTGCCGCGCACTCGCGCAGGCCGCACTCGACAAATGGGGGCGCATCGATGCGCTGATCAATAACGCGGGCATTACCAAATTCGCCGCGCCGAGCGACCTCGATGCGTTGAGTGCGGAGGACTTCCAGCACATCTATTCGGTCAATGTAATCGGACCTTATCAGATGATCCGCGCCTGCGTGCCGGCAATGAAAAAGCAGGGGAAGGGCGCGATCGTCAACGTATCCTCCATTTCGGGCGTGCTGGGCGTCGGCTCATCGACCGCCTATGTTGCGTCCAAGGGCGCGCTCAACGTCATGGGACTCGCGTTGGCGCGTGCGCTCGCACCGACCATTCGGCTGAACACCGTGTGTCCCGGCATGATTGAAACGCGCTGGCACAAGGACCGCTTCGATGCCGAAGGATACGCCCGCTTCAAGGCCGACTACGAGAAGACCGTCCCACTCGCGAAAGCGGCGACGCCGGACGATATCGCCGAAGTCTGTGTGTGGCTGCTCGAGGGCGGCGATGTGGTCACCGGCGAATGCATCTTCGTCGACAGCGGCCTGCATCTGGGCTTCGGTCGCGGCAGCCGCTAAAGAGCGCTACGGATATGCGAAAGGCATAGGGTAGGGCCGACCGAACGGGCGACCGGCGCGCACGGTCTGCACCGGCTTGAGGTAGCGCTTTCCCTCGCGCGCATTCTTGCGCGTGTCGACGAAAGACACCGGTTCTTCGACGAGCTCGAGGATCGCAACGTCGGCCGGCGCGCCGATCTGCAGCGTGCCAAGCTGGTCCACGCGGCCGATGATCTGCGCCGGATTCACGGTTGCCATCGCGAGCACCTGCTCGAGCGTGAAGCCCAAGTTAAGAAACTTGCTCATCACCCAGGGCAGGTAGGGCATGCCCGGCGTGTTGCCGCTCACCGCATGGATGTCGCTGCCGATGGTGTCCGGGGTCAATCCTTGCGCGATCGCCGGCTCGGCTACGGTGTAATCGAAGCTGCCCCCGCCGTGGCCGACGTCGATCACCACGCCGCGCCGCTTCGCTTCCAGCGCCGCCGGCAGGACCTTGCCCTCCTGCACGATGTTGTTGCCGGCGCCGCTGTAGGTGTGTGTGAGGATGTCGCCCGGGCGCAGCAGCTGCAGGAGCTCAGTCAGATCGCCCGGTGCATCGCCGATATGGCACATCACTCGCGCACGATTGCCCGCGCGCTGCGCGGCCGCGATGGCGCGCTTGAGCGGCTCGAGTCCGTTTGCGCCGACCACGTTTTTGGAAATGCGCACCTTGACGCCGAGACACACGTCGGGATTCTCAGCGACCGTCTTCGCGGCGGCATCGACATCGGCGTAATCGAGGTTGAGCTCTTCGCCCACCGGGAAGCCGGCGAGGCCGATGCTGGAGATGTGTACGAAAGCGAAGATGCGCGAGCGCGCTTGCGCGATGACATAGTGCTTGAACGCGGAGAAATTGTTGGCGCCGGCATCGCCTGCCGAGACGTATGTCGTGGTCGCCGTGTAGGGGACAAGCTCGTCGGCGGGCAGTCCAAGCGCCGAGGCCTGAGGATAGACGTGCGCGTGCATGTCCACCAACCCAGGTACTACGAGCTTGTCGGTGGCGTCGATACTCTGCACCGCGCGCTCCGCGGCGATGCTTGACTCGATCGCCGCGATGCGGCCCCAGCGGATGCCGACGTCGCGTTTGGCGTTGAGGCCCTGACTTGGATCGACGATCTGTCCGCCGCGGATGACGAGCTCGAAGCGCTCGTCCGCGATCGAGAAGGGCGAGACCAGTCCGGCGCCCGCAAGCGCTGCGGACGCACTCAGGAACCGGCGCCTGGCCGCGTCGTTCATCCCGCTCCTCCCGTGTTGTCGTTGCTGTGGTTTGCCTTCATCATACGCCGGGGGCGAGATTCTGCGCGGGCGGCGCCGCCTGCCCGATGCGCGCCGCAAACTTCCCTACTGCAAGGATCAACGATGGCCGTGGAGCGTGCTGGCGAAAGCGATCGCTGGCTGACCAGACTGGACCGCATCATCGCGCTAAGTTGCGGCTGCGGCCTCGTGCTCGTCATCCCGCTTTCGTTGCTGCTGTTTGCGCAGTGGCCGCTGCGCGATGTGGTACATGCGTACTCGCGCGAAGCGAATGACCTCGCACAGTGGTTGTTCGCGCTGTACGTGAGCCTCGCCATCACCTATGGCACGCGTGGTCGCGCGCATCTCGCCGCCGATGCGCTCGCGCGCCGCTATTCGCCGGTCACCCGCGCGTGGCTCTATCGCATCGCATCGGCAGTCGTGTTGGTGCCGTGGTCGGTCTTCATGCTCTACGCGGTCGCGCCGATGGTATGGCAATCGGTGCTGCAGCTCGAGCGCTTTCCGGAAACTTACAATCCGGGCTACTTCATTCTGAAGCTCGCGGTTGCACTGCTCGCTCTGCTCGTGTTGCTGCAGGCGATCGTCGCCGTGATGCGTCCTGAATCCGATTGATGGAAACCGCAGGGCTCTGGATGCTGCTGGCGGTGGCGCTGGTCATGGTGACCACCGGGTTGCCCGC
Organism: Gammaproteobacteria bacterium; assembly: GCA_041499435.1. GTDB lineage: Bacteria > Pseudomonadota > Gammaproteobacteria > Burkholderiales > SHXO01 > SHXO01. The sequence goes on along the minus strand of JBGQKF010000137.1, from coordinate 3,773 downwards.
GTGGATCGTTCTGATCGGCGTCGCCATGGTCTCCTGCATCATCGGTCTCACGGCGGGTGCATTCGATTTCGCTTTGCTGAGCGCACTGCCATCGCGCGTGCTCGGCCTGCTGGAGAACGATCTGCTGCAGGCGATGCCGCTCTATGTGTTCATGGGCGCATTGCTCAACCGCCTGCCGCTCGCGGAAATTCTGATGCGAGTCGGCAGCCGCGCGCTGGCGCGCACCGGGGCAGGAGCGCCGCTTGCCGGGCTCGGTCTCGGCGTGCTGCTCGCGCCGATGAACGGCTCGGTCGGCGCGGGCGTTGCGATGCTGGCGCGCACCGTGCTGCCACGCCTCGATGCAGGCGGCATGGAACCGGAGCGCGCCGCAGCGCTGGTGACCGTCACGAGCACGCTGGGCGTGGTGATTCCGCCATCGCTGGTGCTGATTCTCCTGAGCGACGCCATGCTGCGCGCCCATACCGAGGCGGTGAATATCACACACAGCGCTGTGCGCATCGTCAATACGCAGGATGTGTTTCGCGGTGCGCTGATCCCCGCCGCGATGCTGCTCGTGTTGTGCGCGGCGGTCACGTGGCGAGCAGGTAAACGCACTGGCGTGGTACGCGATGCCGCGTCCGCGAGCCGTGGTGACGCCCTCACTGCCGCTGGAACAGTGCTGTTCATCATCGGCTTGTTCGCCGCCGTGACGCTGGGTTATCTGTATGCGGTGGAAGCGGCGGCGACCGGTGGCGTGGCGTTGATTCTGTTCGCAGTTGCGCGACGTGCGCTCAGCAGGTCGATACTCAAGGAGGTGCTGCGCGACGCGATGGCCGTCACCGGCGCGCTGTTCGCTCTGCTGATCGGCGCGACGGTATTCACGCTCATCGTGCGCGCCTTCGGAACGGACCGCTGGGTCAGCGCGCTGCTCGCGCCGGTGGGTGCTGGGAGTGTGTATGCGCCATTGCTCGTCGTGATGCTGATTCTGGCGCTGTGCGCATTCGTGCTCGACGCCTTCGAGATCACTTTCGTCGTCGTCCCGGTCTTGATGCCCCCGCTGTTGATGCGCGTGCCTGACGCGACGTGGGTCGCCGTCCTCACGCTGCTCATCCTGCAGGCGAGCTTTCTCCTGCCGCCGTTCGGTTACGCGGTGCTGATGCTGCGCAATCGACTGACTCGGAGCATCGACGGCAAGCGCTTCGTGCGCGCGCTGCTGCCGTATCTGGTCGCCCAGGCGATCGTGCTGGCACTGGTCTTGTCGTTTCCCGGCTTGCTCTGGCATGACAGCGCCACGCTTGGCGCAACGACCACGCCGGGCGCGCGTCCGCTCTCCGACGAAGAGGCCAACGAGTTGATGCGGCGGCAGACCGAGCCGGAGCCGGGACCGCGGTAGTAGGCGTCCGCGTGCGCTATCCCTGTTACGTCACCAGACGAATATCTTGCCGGGATTCATGATGTCATTTGGATCGAGCGCCCGTTTGATCTGCCGCATCACCGCGACTGCATCGCCCAGCTCAGCCTGCAGGAAGGCGATTTTTCCGGTGCCGATCCCGTGCTCTCCCGTGCACGTTCCTTCCAGCGACAACGCCCGCATCACCATACGGTCGTGCAGCGCTTTAGCGCTGGCGATTTCGGCCTGGTCCAATGGATCCACCAGAATCAGCAGATGGAAATTGCCGTCGCCGACGTGCCCGACGATGCAGACCGTCAGATCCGAGCGATCGATATCATCGCGCGTAGCGAGCATGCACTCGGCCAGTCGCGAGATCGGAACACAAACGTCGGTGATCAGGGCACGCGACCCGGGCCGCAACGCCATCGCCGCATACAGCGTGTTGTCGCGCGCGTGCCAGAGGCGGCTGCGCTCCTCGGGGCGCACGGCCCAGACGAAGTCGCCTGCGCCCTGCTCGCGTGCGATCTCACCGACGCGCTCCGACTGTTCGCTGACCGAGGCTGCGCTGCCGTGGAATTCGAAGAACAGCGTCGGCTGATGCGGATAGTCGAGCTTCGAGTAGCGATTGACCGCATCCATCATCGCAGCGTCGAGAATCTCGATGCGAGCGACAGGAACACCCGACTGGATTGTGAGGATCACCGTGTCGATCGCCGATTGCAGCGTCGGAAATGGGCACACGGCTGAGGCGATGGCCTCGGGCACCGGGTGCAGGCGTACGCTTACTTCGGTGATCACACCGAGCGTTCCTTCCGCTCCGACGAACAGGCGGGTGAGGTCGTAACCTGCTGCCGATTTACGTGCACGCCGCCCAGTGCGGATCACGCGGCCATCGGCGAGAACGACTTCCAGCGCCAGTACGTTTTCGCGCATGGTACCGTAGCGGACTGCCATCGTACCCGAGCCGCGGGTCGAGGCCATGCCGCCCAGCGTAGCATCCGCGCCCGGATCGATCGGAAAGAAGAGCCCGCTGTCACGCAGCTCGCGATGGAGCTGCTTGCGCGTGACACCAGGCTGCACGCGACAGTCCAGGTCTTCGCGGTTGATCGCGAGCACCCGGTTCATTTGACTCAGGTCGATGCATACACCGCCGCGCACTGCAGCGATATTACCTTCCAGCGAAGTGCCCACGCCATACGGAACCATCGGCGTGCGGTGCGCGGCGCACAGCCGCACGATGGCCACCACCTCTTCGGTCGAATGCGGGAACACCACAGCATCGGGCGGATGTGGCGGATGATAGGACTCATCCTGCCCATGGCGATCCCGGATCGCACGCGCGGTAGTCACGCGTTCGCCGAATTGGTCACTCAGCTTCGACACCAGGTCTTGGAGGACGCGCTGTGGCTGCATACCGGCTTTCTGGATGAGACCGCCTGGAGTATAGCGGCTGGGATGCGGGCGTGAAGGGTGAAGAGGTGAACAGGTGAAGAAGTGAACAGGAGAGAGACCTGCAATCCTCCCCACTGTTCTCACCGATTCACCTTTTCACCTTTTCACTTCTTCACCCTTCCTAGCAACTCGAGCTATCTTATTGCAAAGGGGCGCAGGGCGAGATGGTCTTGCGAATGAAGCGCGGCGCGACGCTTCGGTCAGAACTGTGCTGAGCGAGGCGCCTGTGCGCCTCGGCGGCATTGCAGCAATGTGTTCCGGTGCTGGGACAGCTGATCGGCGCGCCGCTCGTGCTCCGCTGGCGTCAGCACCGCGCCCGCCCGCATGATGTCGAGCTGTCGCTCGAAAGCATCGTACTGCACGATCAAATAGTCCAGTACCGCGAGCTTTTCATCGTGCGGTAACGGTCTTACATAGCTTTGCACCTTGTTGCTGAACTCTGCCGGGCGAAGCTCCTGATCATCCGGTGGAAAAATGTACCAGAGGCGGGATAGATTCACGTTGCTCACGGTCGCGCTCCTCACTGGCGCTGACGCCGCGCCGCGACGCGACGACGGGCATCGGTAAGGCTGCCCCCCTCCCGGGGGAAGAATCGGGGAGGGATTGGGAGGGAGGCAGGGTGAAACAGCGTGGACGACGTTCTCGCCATTCGACTTCGAACATCGACACACACGCCCATTTGAACACAGGTATGTAACGGTACGTTTGCAGCGACGGGGTATTTTTGTAACGCTGTTTGTCAGCGAGACGCGAGATTGTCAGGACGCTGTAAGAATCGCGCCCAACGCTTGCTCTCAGGCGATGCTTCGCCGGCGACTGGAAAGCCCAGGATCACGTACGCCCACCAGTAGGGGCGGCCGGTCTTGAAGACGTGGAAGATGAAGCAGGCTTGGATGATGACGGTCAGAATGAGGAGAGGCATGCCGGTCCAACGTTTCACAAGTCGATG
>JBGQKF010000136.1:0-9731 GCA_041499435.1 Gammaproteobacteria bacterium | reverse complement strand
TGACTGCGCTCAGCCTCCTGCAATCCACGAATGAGAGCCTGCGCAGTTTGCAGCCAGCGCTGATAGTCGCTGGCGAGCAGTGCCACTGGCCAGTCGCTGCCCCACATCAGCCGCTGCGGTCCGAAGCATTCGATGAGGTGATCGGTGTAGCGGCGCAGATCGTCGATCTTCCACTCGGGGCTCGCCTCGGTGACCAGACCGGACAGCTTGCAGTACGCCGGCGTCTCACGCGCGATGCGGCGCATCCAGTCGGCCCAGGGTTGCCACTGGCCCCGCGCGATCTGCGGCTTGGCGCCGTGATCGATTACGGCGCCCATTTGCGGATAGCGCGTGAGTAACGTGAGTGCGCTTTCGAGCTGTGGCGGGCGAATCAGGACATCGAATGCAAGATCGAGCTCGATCAAGACACGGAAGGCGGGTGCCAACTCAGCACGCAATACCCAGTCGTCGGGCGTGATGTCCTGCAGCATGGGACGGATACCGCGCAACAGCGGATGTTGCGAGAGGCGTTGCAACGCCTCGTGCGCATCGGCAGCCGCCATATCGACCCAGCCCACTACGCCGAGGATCAGGCCGTTACTCGCGCGCGCTTGCTCGAGCAGCCATTCGGTTTCTGCCACGGTCTGCGCGGCCTGCACCAGTACGCTTCCGGTTACGCCGGCAGCTCGGGCAAGCGTTAAGTAATCTTGCAGCACGAAGTCGCGCGCAATCGGCGCAACGCTCGCATCGGCGATCGGGTCCATCCAGAAATAATCGCCACGCGCGACCTTCCAGAGATGGTGATGAGCGTCGATGATCACGGTCGGTCAGGCCGGCACAGGCGCCGCCCGATCGATCAGCCCCGAGTCTTTCAGCTCACGCCACAGGTCCACCGGGATTGGTGTGTGCAGCATCGCGATGTTGTCTGCGATCTCAGCTGGACTGCGCATGCCGGGAATGACTGTGGCGACGCAGGGATGATGCAGAGGAAACTGCAGCGCAGCTGCTTTGAGCGCAACGCCATGCCGTGCGCACACGGCTTCGATAGCTGCGACTTGTTCCAGCGCTGCACGCGGCGCCGGTTCGTAGTGCAGCCATGCGTTGCTCACCGCACCGCTTGCGAGGATGCCGGAGTTGTAGGGCCCGCCCAGGATGATGCCGATCCCGCGTTGCTCGCAAAGCGGAAGAAAGCTTTCCAGCGACTCCTGATGCAGCAGGGTGTAGCGGCCAGCCAGCAGGAAACAATCGAAGTCGCCGGCTCTGGCGAACGCTTCGCAGGCCTCCCACTCGTTCAATCCACAGCCAATCGCCTTGATGAGCTTCTGTTCGCGCAAAGAGACCAGCGCTTTGTAGGCCCCGTCCATCGCGTCGCGAAATACCTCCGGGAAGCGCTCCCCTTGATTGCGGCGATCGACATCATGGATCAGCAGGATATCGGCGCGCTCGCTGCCCAGGCGGTTCAAGCTCTCCTCGAATGAGCGCAGCACCCCGTCGTAGCTGTAATCGTTGTAGCGCGAAAATGCAGTGATGTTCTGGAACAGACCCGTGTTGGTGGGTGCGCCAAACGCCGGCTTCAACCGCCAGCCGACTTTGGTGGAAAGAATCACAGCAGGGTCGCCGAAGCTGCGCAGTCCGCCACCGGTGCGCAGCTCCGACAGCCCATGGCCGTACAGCGGCGCCGTGTCGAAGTACCGGATACCCGCTGCATAGGCAGCGTCCAGCGTGGCATTCGCCTCGCGCTCGGACATCGCCGTATACATGTTGCCGAGCGCGGTGCCGCCGAAGCCCAGCCTGGTAAGCGGTAAGCCGGTGCGACCCAGCGGTTTGGTGCTCAGAGCCATTTCAGGCATTCCAGATTGGCGGACAGTGATGCTAGCATGGCGGGAGGAGAAGACTGGCGTGCTCAAGAACATCCATTCCCTGTTGACCCCGGAGCTGCTTGCGACCTTGCGCGCCATGGGGCACGGCGACGAGCTGGCGATTGTCGACGCCAACTACCCCGCCGTATCGAGCGGGGTACCCGTGATCCGTCTGGATGGGGCTTCGACTACGCAGACTTTGGAGGCGGTGCTTTCGGTGTTGCCTTTGGATGAGTTCGAGCCTTGTGCCGCCTTCCATATGCAGGTGGTCGGCAATCCCGCCGGCGAGCAGCCGATCTTTCAGGAATTCCGCGATCTGCTGCAGCGTCACGAACCGCAAGTCTGCAAACTGGGCTCGATCGAGCGCTTCGCGTTCTACGATCGGGTCAAGCGCTGCTTCGCGGTGCTGGCGATCGGTGAGCGCCGGCTCTACGGCAATATCATTCTGAAGAAGGGAATCGTCCGACCCGTGTAGTGCTAGCCTGGATCATTCATGCAGGCCGATATCCCAAGGTGCAATGGTGTAACCTGAGCGCCAGCGCGGACCGGGAGTTGCACCGCGAGACAAAAGAGTAGAGGGTGGAGGAGGTTTCATGCGTCTGTTCGAGCTGCGTGGCGTTTCGAAGCACTTCGGCGCCATACAGGCGTTGACCAACGTCGACCTGAATGTGGACGCGGGCGAGGTGCTCGGTCTGATGGGCGACAACGGCGCGGGCAAGTCGACGCTCATCAAGATTATGGCCGGCAACTTTCGGCCTTCCAGCGGGGAGATCTGGCTGAAAGGCGCGAAGGTGGAGTTCCACAACCCGGTCGATGCGCGGCGCAAAGGCGTCGAGGTGGTCTATCAGGACCTCGCATTGTGCGACAACCTGACTGCGGCCGAAAACGTATTCCTCGGCCGCGAGGCTAAGATCAAGTTCGGCCCGTTCCAGTTCGTTAACTTCCCGGCCATGTTCCGCGAGGCGGCACGCCATTTCGCGGAGCTCAAATCCGAGACACGCCCGCGCGATCTCGTGAAGCAGATGTCCGGCGGCCAGCGCCAGGCGGTCGCGATAGCGCGCACGCGGCTGTCCAATCCGGACATCGTGCTGATGGATGAACCCACCGCGGCGATCAGCGTGCGCCAGGTGGCCGAGGTGCTGGATCTGATCCGCCGCCTGCGCGACCAGGGCACGGCCGTGATCCTCATCAGCCATCGCATGCCCGACGTGTTCGCGGTTTGCGACCACCTCTCGGTCATGCGCCGCGGCACCGTGGTGGCCGACAAGCCGATCAGCCAAACCTCTCCGGAAGAGGTGACTGCGCTGATCACAGGCGCGTTGGAGAAGGCATAACAAGAATCTAAGACCGGGGAAACTCCATGACCGCTTTGCTCGACCAGATGGCCCAGCAGAAAGAGCACACTACGCTGCGTGCTCTGATCTCCAATCAGCCGTTCTGGGTCACCATTGCGCTCGGCATCATGTGTCTGGTGATGAGCCAGATCTCGAACGTGTTCTTCACCGAGGACAACTTCTTCAACGTCACGCGCAACTTCTCCTTCATCGGCATCATCGCGCTCGGGATGACCACGGTCATCATCACGCGCGGCATCGATCTGTCGGTGGGGTCGGTGGTGGGACTGTCCGGAATGGTGACCGGGATGGTGATGCATGCAGGGCACTCATGGTGGCTCGGCATGAGCTGCGGTCTGCTCGCCGCGCTGGCCTGCGGTCTGGTGAATGGCCTTCTGGTGGCGTACCTGGATCTGTCTTCCTTCATCGTGACACTGGGCATGTATGCCGTCGCCCGCAGTCTCGCACAGGTCCTCTCGCAGAATCACATGATTTACGAATTTGGCCCGGACGAAAAGTTCTTCACCACCATCGGCGGCGGCACTACACTCGGCGTAGCCAACACCTTTATCGTGCTGGTGGTTCTCACCCTGATCTTCATGATCGCTCTGCGCTACACCACCTGGGGGCGCTGGGTGTATGCCATCGGCGGAAACGAGCACGCCGCCACCTTGACGGGCGTTCGGGTGAACCGGGTGAAGCTGTCTGTATACATGTTGTCGGGCCTCATGTCGGGCATCACCGCAGTGCTGCTGGTGGGCTATCAGGGCGCAGCCATCAATGCGATGGGCACCGGCTACGAGCTGCGCGCGATCGCGTCTTCGGTGATCGGCGGCACCGATTTGATGGGAGGCGCGGGCGGTGCGTACGGCGCCTTCATTGGCGCGGCGCTGATCGAGGTGATCCGCAACAGTCTGCTGCTCGCCGGCGTAGATGCCAACTGGGAGGGTACTTTCGTCGGCCTGTTCATCGTATTCGCGGTGGCGTTGAGCAAGTTCCGCGAGCTCAAGTCCGGGTAGAAGCCCGGGTTCCATAAACTTGGAGGAGAGAAAGTCCATGAAGAAACTCATATTGACGGCTGCAGCAGCTATGGTGCTCGGCGCGCCGGCTGTGGCGAGCGCGCAGGGTAAGCTCGTCATCGCACTGGTGCCGAAGAACATGAACAATCCTTTCTTCGATCAGGCGCGCGACGGCTGCAAGAAAGCGGAAGCGGAAAGCAACGGCAAGATCGAATGTCGGTACATCGGCCCGGGTGAGCACGGCGGCGGCGAAGAGCAGGTCAAGGTGGTGCAGGATCTGATCACCGCGAAGGTGAGCGGCATCGCCGTGTCGCCTTCCAATGCGCCGGCCATGGCCAAGGTTCTCGAGCGCGCCAAGGCGGCCGGAATCCCGGTCACCACCTGGGATTCGGATCTGTTGCCGAAGGACAAAGGGTTGCGCGCCACATATGTCGGCACGAAGAACTACGACATCGGCCTGAACCTCGCCAAGATCGTCATGAAGCTCAAGCCGAAGGGCGGGACGATCTGCATCCAGTCGGGCGGCGCGGCAGCGGCCAACCACAACGAGCGCATGCAAGGCATCCGCGACACGCTCTCGGGCAAGAAGTCGAAGGAGCCCCCGGGCGATCGGCTGACCGGCCAAAACGGCTGGAAGGAAGTGGAAGGCTGCCCGCTCTATACCAACGACGATTTTCCGCTGGCCGCCACGCAGATGGGCGAAATCCTGGCGAAGTATCCGGATCTGACCGCGTTCGTGCCCACCGGCGGCTTCCCGCAATTCGTGCCGCAGGCGTACAAGTCGGTAGTCGAGAAGAACATGGACCGCATCAAGAGCAAGAAGACCATCCTGGTGGTGGCCGACACATTGCCGATGCAGATGGATCTGCTGAAGGCCGGCTACAGCAGCGGGCAGGTGGGTCAGCGGCCCTTCGACATGGGCTACAAGTCGATGTTCGTCATCAAGGATCTGATCGACAAGAAGCCGGTGCAGGATCCGATCTACACCGGTCTTGACGTGTGCGAGCCGGAGAATGCGGCGACCTGCATAGCCAAGTAAAACGGTTCCTGTCGTACTGTTGGCACGGCTGCCGCGAATTGATTGCGGCAGCCGTTTTTCGTTGAGCGCTCGCGTGCAGCGCGTTCTGGAATAGCTTATTCTGGAATTTGTCGTAACCGCCGGACTCTAGTCTGAGCGGCTGCTCCGTCCCTTGGAGGCGGCGTGCGCATTTCCGTAAAGAGCGAACACAGCGAGACACGCACATGAAGATGAACGAGCAATTGATGCTGATCCATCCGCTGGTGTGGAGCCGCGAGGAGGAGCGTGATGTGCGCGCGCTGTTCCTGCGCGATCTTCGGGTTCCGGCCCATATCGGCGTGAATCATCAGGAGCAGGGCCGCACGCAGGAGCTGCGCATCAATCTTTGCGCTTATCTACGCCCGCCGTTTGCGCGCAGCGATCGACTCGACGACGTACTCGACTACGACCGCCTGCGCCAGGGCATCCTGGATATCATCGATGAGGGGCACATCAATCTGCTGGAGACACTGGGCGATCGCATCGTGCAGATGTGTTTCAGCCATCCGCAGGTGCACGGCGTGCATCTGCAGATCGCCAAGCCGGAAGCGCACGGGGATTGCGAGGTGGGGTATGAGACGATGCGCAAGCGGGGGTGAGAACGTCGCGCGACGATCCCTGACTGCCAACGGCAGCGTGTCGACCGCATCGACGACAAGCGGGAGCTCGTTGCGTCGATAGGACGGGCGATCAGACGATCGGGTGCGTCGACAGCTCCGTTGCCGTCTTCCGGTCGATGACGTAGCGAGCGCCGTGCACATTCGTTCGCCTCGGCGTCGGCCCACTACGCCGGACTATTTGCCGCGCTCCTTCGACGCGGGTAGCGGATGGGTCCAGCTCCTGGCAGATTCCTTGCTGCCATCCGTGAGACCGTGCTCAAGGAACCGCGATGGTAGTCACAACAGTGTCAATTCGGCTCGCGCTCAAAAAGATTGCCGAGATCTGTTGTGGTACGGCGCCCAAGGTGATTCACGTCAAGGCGCTGGGGGACTCGACGCACCGCATGTTTGCAGTATCTATTCCTTGGGAATACAGAGCCGAGGTAGAGTCTTATCTCGCGGATCATCTATCCATCTCCCGGAGCAATACCATTCTGACCTTTACCGCCGAGCAAGCGGCGGCCATGGTAGAACTGGCGCTTAGGGCAGATCTGCGGCCGCTCGACCGTGTCACAGAAGGTGCAGGCTTAGTCATCGATCCCGCAGTTTCGGGTGAGTAGACGCCCTTACTGAGGGTCTGGTAATACACTTAGTCAGGCCTGACCCCCTCATTGGGGTCAGGCCTATACTTTATAGCCTTCCACAGCGCGCACGAGACTTGCCTCGATGACGCTGGGCGTTGTTGGCCGAATCTGTCCCAATTCTACGGAAATTGAAGATAGACGCCGTTTTCTGCCAGAAACTGCACCGCGCTTTCGAGCGATAGGAACGATTGCTCATAGGCGATTCCACCGGACCCGCTCCGTATGGGTTCCGCGCCCAGGTCGTTTCTTTTTGCCAGTACGTATTCCAGAGCCGAGACCACTTTGGGGCGCTTCTGCTGTTGGTTCTGTCGGATCAGTCGGTATATAGCTTGATCGAACAGAGTGTCCTTGGAGGGCTTACCGCGCACGCACCAGTAGTAGCCGGTGACGGACCCGTGACCTGCGCTGGTGTAAAGCGGTCCACCGGTCTGCGTCTGCGCGTCTTCTCGAGTGCTGTAATAGTACTGTTCGTCGTAACGATTCCGGTCCGCCACGATGTAGGTGGAATTGCTGAAGAGCGGCCCGATACCTCCTCCGCGGTAGTTCCCAGCCATGGCCGCTTGCAGCAATTCCACGGCGAAGGGCAAACGCGCCCTCTGGCCTTCGCAATAGCGCGCCGCGAGCTCTGCCCGCACCCTGGTCTGAGGGAAGGCGGGGGCGATCCACGTGAGCTGTGGCTGAGGGTTCTCCCAATTGGGATACTCCACGCCTTGCAGGAAATCCACGACTTGGGCTGCCAAGGCACCACCGACCTCCCCGATGGGGCCCTCGACAGCAAAACTTCTCACCCGCAAGGTGATGAGATCCTCGAGTCTTAACACCACCCGGACCATTCCCTGGTCAACGACGGTGTAGCTGCCGTAGGCGAGGAACCGGAGCTCACGCACCAGCTTCAGAGCGTCCGTCACGCTCGTCTTCTTCCGCGACATCGCTTGCAGATCCTCGCTGGACACATAGGCCAGGCCCGTGCGCTGCTCGCTGTCGTTCAGACGACGCTCCACGTACAAGCGGTCCACCCCGGACTTAAAGTCCTCTGCCAATGAAACCGGGATGCCCTCATGCACTTCCCTGGCATGCCGGCGCACCAAGCCATCGAACTGCACGATAGTTGCTGCGATTACTTGCGCGAGACGCGCTACATCGTCGCTCGAGTAGGCAAGAGGAATCAGAAGCGAGCCGAGTTCGCTTGACAGCTCAGCGCGCGCTCCTGCGCGAGTCTTGGAGAGCTCGGCCTCAAACTCGTAGTAATTGCCGCCTTTGACAAAGGGAATATCCCCCCAGATCAGCTTCTTGCCCTCTTCCGCGGTGGCGGTCTCCGCGCAGAAGAGCAGGGCTAAGACAAGCGCGACGACGATCTTCGCAGCTGGTCTCTGCCTGCGCAGATGGAGATGTGGCGAACAGACTGGTTGTGAGAGCGGCCGCGAATGCGCGCACGCAGCCACTGGAAATCTCTTGCAGTGAAGTTGACCCATCGTGTGTTCCTACGAAGCCAACGCTCAATCCCCGGGTATAACTCCGAAAATTTTACGCCTTCCTTCTACATACGCAAGATGGTTCAGGAGTGCAGAGAGCACCGCACCACCGCCGCTTGGTGCAATGCGATGACATTCGCTTGCCACAAAACGCGCAGGTGAAGCTGTCGTGCGTCAATACGTTCAGGAGCTCGCGATCGCAGATCATCCTGCACGCGATCGTTGTCGAACAGTGTAATCGCAGTCGGGCAGGGAACTCGCAGCGGAATTTTTGTGCGCGACGATGCATCGGTAATCTATCTGTAAGCGCGTCTATGCTAGCCTGCACGAGCGGTTCATAGATTAGGCCAGCGCAGAAAAGGAGTGCAACTTATGATCACGATAACGGGAACTGTGGGAAGCAGCGGGAAATACCTCGTTACTGGGATGCCGGTGGATACGAAGACTCACACCGTTTTGAAGATCGGATTCGAGAACAACACCCCGGGGACCAATCTGGCTCTGTGTGCCGGCACGGACGCCGATTTCGCCGCGGGAACGATCGGAATACAACTATCGGATTCGGGAGGGCCGGGTTTCCGGTTCTTGACTATCATCGACACTAACAAGCTTTCCGGCAAGATCATCTATGTTCTGCGGGCAGTTGGGACCACGCCTTCGCAATTCACGATCAACGTCGAATAAGCATCGGAATCCTGGACTTACGAACTGCTGTCTACTGGACCAACGATGCGTTGTTGGTCGAAGCTATAAAGTATAGGCGCGAACCCAAAACCATTTCCCGTTCGGATATTGCTTCCTTCTACCCGCGGCTTGTAGGCCGAGGCGCTCAGTTCGTCGTTGCGGTAGCGCGCATCGATCTCGCCGAGATCGATCTAGCGCTCGAGCAGGTGCGCGTCCGTGTTGACGCGCTGTAAAGGCGTCATTGACCTTGCTCAGATTGCCGAGCGAGGCCCTATCATAAGCCGCCACTTTTGGTGAGTACAGGCGCCACAATTTGTAGCCCGTTCTACTGCTTCGGAATGAAATCGCCCTTCACATGTTGATGAATGAACAGAATGCAATCCTCGGCTCCGATGCACGCATCACCGTGCCAGCCCATCCCCGGCTGAAATACGTAGGACCCCGGCGGCATGTCTTTCTGCTCGCCCCCGTCAAAGGAGTGGCGCCAAGTCCCCGTCAAATTCATCCCGTAATAGTCCCCGGTATGAGCATGAACCGGCGCAACGAACCCTGCGGGTAACCTGAGCAGCATTGCGTATTCGCCCATGCTGCGATCACCCCACAGCGGCGCCATTTTCACCGGTGAACCTGGATTGAGCTCCTTCCATTCCATTGCGTCCGCCGGAATCATGATTCCGAGCTTTTCAGTATCTGCGGCCTGTCCGAATCGAGCGGCGGCTGTTAAGCAAAGGCCCAGCAATAATAGTCTCTTCGTCATGACGCGTCTCCTGGTGAGTATGACATTGGCTAAGGGTGTCGGCCGGCGGCCGAGCACCTTCTCGAACTACCCACGACCAAACTTTGTCTTGCGGTGACTGCCTCCTTGGTGACGCCCAACGTGATGTGCGTGACCGGCGCACAAACAGCAGGCGCAGCGCAGCTGGATGTGCATCCGGTTCAGCGCCTTGATACTGATACGAGGCCCCGCGTTTTGCTGGGCTTGGTCACTTCGATCCACCATCGCAAGAAAATGCTCTGCACGCTGCAAGCGCTGTTGTCTGCACTGACGGGCTTCTGGGACGAGCTGATCGCGGCGCTCGGGTGC
>JBGQKF010000135.1:0-9756 GCA_041499435.1 Gammaproteobacteria bacterium | reverse complement strand
GCCAGGATCTCCTCCTCGGTAAGCTCGGAGAGCTCGATGCAATCCTGAAGGGTAAGCATGTATCCTCCTTGTGCAATCCGGCACAATTGGAAGGAGACGCCTTTTTCGGCAAGCCTGCTTTGATCTAGCGCAAACTCGGGTGCCTGGCCTTGCGCGCTATTCAACTTCCTCGTGATCTCGTGAGCCAGTGCGTCGCGTGCGCCCGACCGAACGAGCGCGCGGTCGCGTCGACAACGGCTGGCACTTTTGTTTGACCTTGCTTGCGCCAAGGACCGGCTGCTGCGCGAAAATAGCTCCTCATGGCGCAACCACAAATCACGCGGGAGCACTTCGGCAACCTCCCGAGCGGCGAGACCGTCGATCTCTATACGCTGGTCAATTCGCGGGGTGCCTGTGCGCAGATCACCGACTACGGCGGCATTGTGGTTTCACTGCGCGTCCCCGATGCTGCCGGCGTCCACGCTGATGTCGTGCTGGGCCACAGCGAGCTCGGCGGGTATCTCGACAACAAGCCATACCTGGGAGCGCTGATCGGCCGCTACGCGAACCGCATCGCACACGCACGTTTTGTTCTGCAGGGTACTCAATACCGGCTCGCCGCCAACGACGGGCCGCACCACCTGCACGGCGGCCTGCGCGGTTTCAGCCGCGTGCTGTGGCGCGCTAACGGAAATCTGCGCGCGGATGGCCCTGCGCTGGAGCTGCGCTATGTGAGTGAGTCCGGGGAAGAGGGCTACCCCGGCAAGCTGGAGGCGGCGGTCACCTATACCCTCACCGAAGACACTGCGCTGCGCATCGACTACGACGCGCGCACCGATCGCACGACCGTCCTCAATCTTTCGCACCATTCGTACTTCAACTTGCGCGATGCCGGCGCCACACCGATCCTCGGCCATGAGCTACAGATCAATGCCGATCGCTACACGCCGGTCGACGATACGCTGATTCCGACAGGCGCGATCGCGTCGGTGCACAGCACACCGCTCGACTTCAAACGGCAGCGACAGATCGGCGCGGGCGTGAACCGGGATCATCCGCAGCTGCGGGCGGCCGGCGGGTATGACCACAACTTCGTGCTGAACGGCAAACCGGGCGAGCTCGCGTTCGCTGCACGCGTCTTCGATCCGGACAGCGGCCGTATCATGGAGGTGTACACCACTCAGCCGGGCCTGCAGTTCTACTCGGGCAATTTCCTCGACGGCAGCGTCGTAGGACGAGGCACTACCGCGTATCGCCGGCGACACGGCTTCTGCCTCGAGGCACAGCACTTCCCCGATGCGCCGAACAAGCCACACTTTCCGAGCACGCAGCTCGAACCAGGGCAAGTGTATCGGCATACCACGCTGTACAAGTTCTCGGCGAAGTAACCGCGCGTGTCCGGCTGCGGCGCTGCAGCTGCTGAGCTAAAGCGCTGCGCGTTGTATGATGCTGGTGTCGGCGATATACCGGCAGCGCCGGGAGGAGCGCTCATGTCATTCCGTTGGTTGCTTTGCAGCCTGGCGATGCTGGTCGCGCTGCACGCGGGTTCGGCTGCTGCCGGCGCGGGCAACCGCATCGTCATCCTTTACGACGCGTTCAGCCGCTCGGGCGACATGGCGAGGGACTGGGGGTTCGCCGCGCTGATCGAGTATGGCGGGCATCGCATTCTGTTCGATACCGGGAACGACGCGGACATCTTTGGCCGCAACGTACGCACTGCGGGCGTGGATTTGTCGCGTCTCGACTTCGTTGTCATCTCGCACCGCCATTTGGATCACACCGGTGGCTTGCCGTTCCTGCTCGAAGTCAATCCGGGCGTGACGATCTATTCACCCAAAGAGACCTTCGGTGTGTTCGGCAGCACGGCTCCGAGCGCGTTTTACCGCAAACAGCCGGAGCTGCCCGAGGAAATGCGCTACTTCGGTGGGCATCCGCCGGAAATCATGACTTTCGGCACGGCATGGCCAAGTGCGCATTTCCGGTGGATCGAGAAGGATCAGGAAATTACGCCGGGGGTGCACGTGATCGCGCTGGTTTCCGACCAGCCGGGGACGCGGGAGTTGCGCGAGCTCACGCTGGTGCTGCGCACGCCGAAAGGCCTTGTGGTGGTAGCGGGGTGTTCGCATCCGGGAATCGACAAGATCGTCGAAGCAGCTGCCGCGATCGATCCGCGCGTGCTGCTGGTAGCGGGAGGATTCCACTTGCCGAGCGCGTCGGATGCGGAGATCTCGCGCATCGCCACGACGTTGCATGACAACCTGCACGTCGAGCGCCTCGCGCCCGGGCACTGTACCGGGGAGCCCGCCTTCGCGCTGTTCCGCAAGACTTGGGGAGAGCAATATGTTTACGCCGGTGTGGGAACGGTGATCGAGCTACCCGAGCAATAATGTGAGAGTACGCCCGCCCTGGCGGGCATCGACTGGAGAGCGTCTGCATGCAACCCGTATCCGAGCAAACCAAGCAGCTGTTGAAGAGTGTCAGCACAGCATCCTTGAGCACGCTGTTGTTCAAGCGTGGTCTGCGCAATACCTGGCTGAACGGCGTGCGGCGCATGAGCGCCGCGAAGACCAACATGGTTGGCGAGGCCTTCACGCTGCGCAACATCCCGAGCCGCGAAGACATCGATCAGGCGAGCATCTTCCAGAACCCCGAGCATCCGCAGCGCAAGGCTTATGACAACGTTCCGGCGGGCCATGTGCTGGTCATCGACTGCAGAGGCGACACGCGTGCGGCATCCGGGGGCGGCATCCTCACGACGCGGCTCAAGATGCGCGGGGCTGCCGGCCTGGTGTCCGACGGCTGCTTGCGCGATAGCGAAGAGATCGGGCAGCTCGACTTCCCGGTGTTCTGCGCCGGTCCTGCGGCACCGCTCAACCTGGCGCGCCATCACGCCGTGGACATCAACGTTCCGATCGGCTGTGGCGGTGTCGCCGTCTATCCCGGCGACATCGTAGTGGGCGATGCCGACGGCGTGGTGATCATCCCACGCGAGCTCGCGGCCGATGTGGCGGCAGACGCGGTGGAAATGGAGAAGTTCGAGCGCTACGTGATGCTGGAGATCCAGCGTGGCCAGCCGGTCATCGGGACCTATCCGCCGTCAGCCGAAGCACGGGCGCGTTATGAGGAGTGGGCGAAGAAGAATACGTGATGCGACAAAACCACAAAATCGTGAATCATGTGCGCCACCACCAGCGGCCAGAGGCGGCGTGTGGACACGTACACGTAGCCGCACAGCAGGCCGATCAGTCCAAGCCACAGCAAGGCAAACGCGCCCTGATCCAGGTGCAGTGCCACGCGCAGGACGGCGCTGAAATTGATCGCCACGATCACACCAAAGCGCCGGCGTAGCGCGCCGATTACGTATGCGCACACCAGCATTTCCTCGAACAGCGGATTGACCACGCACACCATCGCGATGAGCAGGCTCGCCGAACCTGCGAGCAGCGCGGAGTCTTCATGCAGATGCGTATCGTAGTGGGCGCCGAAGATCAGCGTCACGATCCACCCGCACGCATAGAACAGGACAACGCCCGCGGCGGCCAGCAGGACCCCGACGCCGGTGGCACCGAGCGTGGGATAGACGTTGAAGTGCGGCAGGCGCCAGCCATTGTGGCGCAGGATCATCGCGACCGCGGTGCCGACGATCAGCTCATAGTTGAGCAGCCGGGTGAGATGCGCGTTCGCGAACAACCCGCCCTGATGATGACCGAGCAGGCTGGTGATCGAGAGATGAATCAACAGCCCGAAGGCGATGCCAAGGACGAGCGCGAACTCGATGCGGTTGAAGCGGACGGCGCGAGTGTAGATCACAGCGTTGAGCGCGAAGGAGTTGCGCGACGCGAGGCAACTTCAGTGCCAGCGTGATTGTGAAGAGTGAAGAGTGAAGAGTGAAGGGTGAAGGCACCTGCTCTCCACCCTTGCCGCTGCGCGTCGCAAGTCAACGCGTTAGGCTGAGTTCCAAAGCAGATGAATCGAGATTGTCGGTTGCCGGCTACGGCGCAAGCCGCTGGATCAGCCAGTTGCTTTCTTCGCGACGGTACGCAATGCGGTCGTGTAGACGGCTGACCCGGCCCTGCCAGAACTCGAAGCCGTCGGGCACCAGGCGATAGCCGCCCCAATACGGGGGGCGTTGTGGATCGTCGCCGTGTAAGCGGCGCGCTTCTTCGAACTGCGCTTCGATGGCACGGCGATCCGGGGTCGGGCGGCTCTGTGCCGAAGCCCACGCACCGAGACGGCTTTCCACCGGGCGGCTGCGATAATAGGCGTCCGACTCTTCGGCGGAAGTCTTTTCCACGACGCCTTCGATGCGGATCTGGCGCTCCAGCTCGAGCCATACGAACAGCAGACTCGCATGTGGGTTTTCACGCACCTCGATGCCTTTGCGACTGTCGTAGTTGGTGAAGAATACAAAGCCGCCGCGATCGTAGCCCTTCAGCAATACCGTGCGCGCTGAGGGCCGGCCGCTCCCGCCCGACGTGGCGAGCACCATGGCATTGGGCTCGGCGAGCTCGGCTTTGAGCGCTTCATCGAACCAGCGAGCGAACTGATCGAAAGGGTCGAGCGCCACGTCGTGCTCGTCCAGCGTTTCGCGCGCGTAGTCGCGGCGCAGATCAGCGATCGAACGATGCGAGCTCATCGGGATGGAGGGTTGTGTGTCATGCGTTCCAGTTTAGCAGTTAGCGGGGCGCATTTACCGCTCGATCAACTGTCGAGTTGTGTCATGCGCTACGAGGCCCACGACATCGGCGCGCCGAGATTGCGAGAGGGAAGATCCTGATATGACCGGCGCAGCCCCTTATCCTTGCGATCGCGGCGTGGTCGACAGCGCGCCCGCAGGCGTCGACGCGCCGCCGCGCGCACGTCCATGGATTCTCGCCGCGACGATCCTGGGCAGCGGCATGGTGTTCATCGATGGGACGGTCGTGAACATCGCCGTGCCGCGCATACAGGTCCAGTTCGACACTTCCGCCGCCGATGTGCAATGGGTGGTCGAAGCGTACGCCTTATTCTTATCTGCGCTGCTGCTGGTGGGCGGCGCCATGGGCGATCGCTACGGGCGCAGGCGTGTGTTTGCAATCGGTGTATTCCTGTTCGCGGCGGCTTCACTGTGGTGCGGGCTGGCTTCGGGGTTCACAGAGCTCGTCATCGCGCGTGCGTTGCAAGGGGTCGGTGCCGCGTTGCTGGTGCCGGGCAGCCTCGCGATACTGAGCGCCTCTTTTCCCGAGTCCGAGCGCGGCCGCGCGATCGGTACATGGTCGGGCTTCACCGGCATCACCACCGCACTCGGTCCGGTACTGGGCGGATGGCTCATCGATCACGCCTCGTGGCGATGGGCGTTCCTCCTCAACCTGCCGCTTGCAGGGCTGGTGCTGTGGCTTGCGCGCACCCATGTGCCAGAGACGCGTAATCCGGCGCAACAGGGCAGTCTCGACTGGGCCGGTGCGGCGCTTGCGACGCTGGCGCTGGGCCTCGTCGTCTACGCGCTGCTCGAATCCTCCAACCGTGGTCTGCGCGATGCCCTCGTGCTGAGCGCGCTCGCTGCGGGCATCGGATGCGCACTCGCCTTCTGGTTCGTGGAGAAGCATGCAAGTGCACCGATGTTGCCTCTGACGCTGTTCCGATCGCGCGACTTCACCGGAGCGAATCTGCTCACGCTGCTCTTGTACGCTCCGCTCGGAGGCGGCTTGTACTTCCTGCCGCTCAACTTGATTCAGGTGCAGCATTACTCCACGACCGCGGCCGGGGCCGCGCTGCTGCCATTCATCGCGATCATGTTTGTGCTGTCACGCTGGGCCGGCGGCTTGATTCAGCGCACCGGCGCCAAACTGCCTCTCACGGTCGGCCCCATCATTGCGGCATGTGGGTTCGCGTTGCTGGCGTGGCCAGGGATAGGCGGTGCCTACTGGGTGACATTCTTCCCGGGCATCTGTGTCCTGGGCCTGGGCCTGGCGGTCAGCGTGGCGCCGCTCACCACCACTGTGATGGGCTCGGTCCCGCGTGAGGTCTCCGGCGTCGCGTCGGGAATAAACAATGCGGTCTCACGTACCGCAGGGCTGCTCGCAGTCGCCCTGCTCGGCGTGATTCTGTTGCAGGTGTTCGATCGCGCCTTCGAGGCGCGTGTGGCGGCAAGAGGGCTCACACCGGAGATACGCTGCGCCATCGCTCGGGAGCAGCACAAGCTCACCTCCGCAGCGCTCCCCGCGTCGCTCACCTCTGCACAACAGCAGGCGATCGAGCATGACATCGCGCTCGCTTATGTGACGGGATTCCGAGCAGTGATGCTGACTTCAGCCGCAGCAGCATTCGGTGGTGCGCTGGTGGCGTGGTTGACTCTCAGTGGACGCCCGCCGGTGCGAAGGCTCTGACTTCGGTGCCGGCGGGAACACCGCGGATGATGGCTTCATCCGGTACCGGCGGCATTCGTGGGTTGATGACTTAGAGCAAAGCGTGCACGAAAAAACGCAACAAGCCAACACCCTTACGCAGCTTGTTGCGTCGAAGTCGGATCGCTTCGCGATGCGGTACACTAGCGCTCCGTTTTATCTATCCTTACAAAAGCGACCATGCGTACCGTAAGCTCGACCCTTAGATTGTTCGCGGCCCTTGCCGCACTTATTGCTGGAACCGTCAACGCGGCACCTGATCCAGAAAACACGATTTACCTGGATTTGAAGGACGGGCGCGTGGTGATCGAGCTGCGGCCGGATCTCGCGCCCCGGCACGTCGCGCGCATCAAGGAACTTGCGCGCAAAGGTTTCTACGACGGCATCGTGTTCCACCGGGTGATCGACGGGTTCATGGCCCAGGGCGGCGATCCCACTGGGACCGGGACTGGCGGCTCGGGTGTGCGGCTGCCGGCCGAATTCTCCAATGAGCCGTTCGTACGCGGCACCGTCGGCATGGCGCGATCGCAGGATCCCAACAGCGCGGACTCGCAATTCTTCATCTGCTTCGCCCCCGCACCATTCCTGAACGGCAAGTACACCGTAGTGGGCCGCGTCGTGGAAGGCATGGAGCACGTCGATCACATCAAGAAAGGCGACCCGAACGCCAACGGTGTGGTGAGCCAGCCGGACAAGATCATGCGCATGAGCGTGGCGGCAGACACTAAGCAGTGATCACCTCAGATCGAGGCCATGCGGCCGTCGCGCCCGAGGATCTCGCGCCAGGCCTGCGCCGACCACAGACCGCGCTTGTGGAAGTAGATGAGCCGCGCGAGGCTGCGCATCATCGGCGTCGATAACGCCCAGTCGTAGACTGCGTTCGGCGGATCGCAGTCCAGGCCGCGCCGCAGCCAGCGCTTCCAGAAAACCGAAGGATAACGGGCGGCCACTGTGCGCCCCGGGTCCACGCCGCCATCGAGAATATGATCGGCGATGGCGTGGCCCGCATACCAGCCCGACTCCAGCGCGTTGTGAATGCCACCGGCGGTGAGCGGCGAGACCAGGCCCGCTGCATCGCCGATCAGCAGCACGTTGGGTGCGCTGAAGCGCGACACGCGCCCACCCACCGGTATCAGACCGCCACGCTTGCTGAGTACGCGTGCGGCTGAAAAATCGAACAGCCCCTCGAGCTTGTGGATGAACGCCCGCAGATCCGGACGGTACGGCCGACGGCATGCGAGGCCGATTTGCGTGATGCCGCCCACGCCGGGAATTGCCCAGCCGATGTAGCCGGGCGCGAGCTTCGAGTCGACGAAGCAATGCAGCCGGTCGGGTTCGAGACCGCTCACACCTTGGAGCTCCGCTTCGACGCCCAGTAGAAAGCGGCTATTGGTTGAGAGCCCGAAGTCGCGCGCCACCATGGATTGCGGACCGTCGGCACCGACCAGGTATGCGGTCTTCAGCCCGTATTGATTGAGGCGGAGGCAATCACTGGTGCGCTCTGCACCGCAGTACGCGGAGCCGGGACCGATCAGCGCCCCGCAGCGTTGCGCCTCGCGTGCGAACCAGCGCAGCAACGCGCCGGTGTCGGTGGCGAGGAAATAGTAGCCGGGCGATTCGATATCAACCGATTGCAGCGACGGCGAGTAGAGGCGCACGCTGTGGATCTTGCGCGTCAGCCACCCCGGTATTTCCCACTCCTGGGCCGCCTCTTTCACCAGCAGTCCGGTGGTGTGCACGTTGGCCCCGACCGCGACCTTGCGCTCCAACACGCGCACGCGCAGGCCCCGTCGTGCCGCGGATTGTGCGCAGGCCAGCCCGGCGAACCCGGCCCCCGCGATAATGACGTCATCCATCGTGCTTACTCCCCTTCGCAGTTGTTCTACCGGATGCCAGTCTGGCAACCTATTCGGGCGTGGGCCGGGCAAGACTATGGCAAAACGATGGCAACCGACGTGCCTGGTTTGGTTTCCGAAGTTGCGCACGGCGGTTCCATGCCGAAGCATCTCGTCACTTTCCAGCGACGTTCTGAACCTTCCTGGCAGCCGGTGCTCTTAGTGAGGGGATTCACGCCGACGGTTACTGCAGAGCAACTATTCTAAGGAGGGAGCATGAAGAACAATGGCATTGCCTGGTATCGCCTCGTGATCGCGGCGCTCGCCGTGTCGCTGCTGGTCGCCGGCTGCGCATCGGTGACCGTGGGACGCTCGTTCGACTACGAGGCGTTCGCCTCCCAGGTCCGCGTCGGCAGCTCGGGCTTGAAGCAGGTGGAAGCGGCACTGGGGCCGCCGATCGGCAAGGGGCTGGTGGCGGAAGCCGACGGCAGCTTGTACGACCAGTGGACCTACTACTATGGACGGGGCGATCTGAACAATCCCGAGAAAAATCGGTTCAAGCTGTTGCAAATCCGCTTCGGCAAGGACGGCAAGGTAGCGAGCTATAACTGGTCCGGCGATATGTCGGGAACGCCAGCCGGCGCCGGCGCCAGCAAGTAATATCTCCCGAACAGGTCGTGGCGCGAGGGGCGCTCAAGCCCCTCGCGTGCCATTGCGCGGCCAGCTAGGACCGCCGCAACTGTGACGCGACGCGCAACGGCACCCGACGCTCGGACGGCGGGGTATCTGACGCCGCTTCGCTCTCTTCTTCGGCGAGCAATGCCAGCTGCATATACTCCTCGGGTTTGAAGGCGTGCACGCGCGTGCGCAGATAAGTCTCCACCTCCGGCTTTTCCAGCGTGCCAGGTCGTGCGGCGCGTACACGATTCATCGCGTCGAGCGGCTGATAGTTGAGCTCGATCAACAAGCGTGCAGCCACGAGCGCAGCCCGGTCCCCCCCGTCTCGGCAATGCAAAGCGACCTTCCCGCCGCCGCGCAGGATTTCCTGCAGGGGCAAGCTGATCGTGGTCCATACACGGTCGAACTCGGCGTCGGGCAATGTGCCGAGCGCGAGCGGAACGTGATACCAGGCGAGCTCTGCGGCGACGGCGAGATCAGGCAGCCTGCGCAGATGCAGGCGCGCGAACTCGAAGTCATCCAGCAGGCTGACCAGGGCTTTCGCACCCCAGCGGCTTATGGTCGCGATGTCGCGCTCCAGTTCTCGTTGCGACACGCTGGGCAGCAACCAGGCGGCTGCGCGTCCAGGACAGCATGAGAGGCTGACCTGTCCGCGGCAATGACCGGCGCCGACGATGGATAAGCTAAAAGCGGGACTAGCGCTCAACATCTGCCTCCTCCTAAGTACGTTCGGGCAGTTTCCCTTGGCAGGGCCGTTGCCGACCACGCGCCTTTGAGAGCGGGCTTGCGCCGAGCGCTCCAGGATCGTACAAAGCGAATGGGCCAACACCTGCACCGGAGCAGGCTTCTGGAATATGCGAGGCCGGCGATGCTGCGTGCCG
>JBGQKF010000134.1:0-9782 GCA_041499435.1 Gammaproteobacteria bacterium | reverse complement strand
GGTACCTTGGCGAGGAGCGCAACGATGCAGACGCCGCACCTGACACAACCCGATAAACGGTCGTCTCTATAGAAGGGACCAGGGTGATTTGGGCCGATGGCAAGAGGGCGAGGACGCCGCCTAGCCGCCTACACAAGGAGGAGCCCACGCAGCCATCGGCCCAAATCACCCCGGTCGCGCACGTAAGACTTGATCAGAGCTTCCTTAAGTCCCTTCCGACATTCCAAGCAGCCGCCGCGCATTCCTGGCAGAATTCTCCGGCCGCGCAATCGAGCGCGGCCGGCGACGTTTCGGCCCGGCGAGCGATGCACCCCACCACACGCCTTTATCTCAGCGACGATCACTGCTTCGAGACTGACGCGACCGTCGTTGCCGTCCAGGCTCACGCCGTGGCTTTCGATCGCACCTGTTTCTACCCAGGGGGCGGAGGCCAGCCACCCGATACCGGTTCGATCCGGCTCGACGGCGGCGCATCGCTCACGGTCGAGTCTGCACAGGTGGATGAGGACGACGTCATTTGGCACACGGTCACATCGACCCCGCCCGCCGATAGCGTCGGGCAAACGGCGCACCTCGCCATAGACCGGGATCGACGCCAGGCGCTCACGCGCTATCACACCGTTTTGCATGTGCTCAATACCATCGCGCTGAGAGACTACGAGGGCTGGATCACCGGCGTCCAGATCGGCGCGGACTACTCCAGAATCGATTTCAAGCTGGAAGGCTTTTCCGCGGCGCTGTGTGCCGAGCTGGAAAAAAAGGTCAATGCGGTATTGGCAAGCAATCGTGCGTTGCGCGCTTACTATATTCCCGAGGAGGAATTCCGCCGGCGCGAAGATCTGCTGCGCACGCTGGAAGTGAAGCCGCCGGTCTCGCAGGGTCGCGTGCGCGTGGTCGAGATTCAGGGCTTCGATGCGCAAGCGTGCGGCGGCACCCATGTCGACAGTACATCGCAGGTAGGGCACCTGTCGATCTTCCGCACCGAGAACAAAGGCAAGATCAACAAGCGGCTCTACGTGCGCCTGGAGCAACCGTCATAACGCGATGCCGACCTATCACGGAAGCTGTCATTGCCAAGCGGTGCGCTTCGAGGTCGATACCACGATCGAGCGCGTGACCGTTTGCAATTGCTCGATCTGCACCAAGAAGGGCATCATCCATCATCGCGTGGCGCCGGAGAACTTTCGTCTGCTGTCCGGTGAGGACGTGCTGGCTACGTATCAGTTCGGAACGCGAGTTGCCAGGCACTACTTCTGCAGCGCTTGTGGGATCCATGTTTTCACCCGGCCGCGCGCCGCCCCGGAACTCTACACGATCAATGTGCGGGTGGTGGACGATTTCGACCTCGCGCTCGCGCAGGTGGAGACGGTGCCCTTCGACGGACGCAACTGGGAGCAGGCCGCTCATGAGCTCAAGAGCAGGTGAGGTAATGTCGATGAACACGATGCGCAGCGGGGCGGCGGTTTTGATGGTGGTGCTTGCGCTTCTCGCTGCATTGTCCCTGGCCCGAGCCGAGGACACGGCGGTCGAAGAGCGCGCGGTCGATATCATGAGCGACGGCGTGCGTATGCACGGGACGCTGTATTACCCGAAGGGCGCGGCCGCGCCGCTGCCGACCATCATTCTCTCGCATGGCTGGGGCGGCACCGCCGCGATGCTCACCTATCAGGCCACTGAGTTCGCCAAGGCCGGTTATCTGGCGCTTGCATTCGACTACCGCGGCTGGGGCGAGAGCGATTCGCGTGTGCTGCTCACCGCGCGTGCACCGTCCGAGCAGAACGATCATCGCTTCACCGTCGAGGTGAAGGAGGTGCGCGAAGTGGTCGACCCGCTCGACCAGGCGGCCGACATCTTCAATGCGATCCATTGGGCGATGGGTGAGCCGCTGGTGGATCGAAACCGTGTCGGCCTCTGGGGCACCAGCTTCTCCGGTGGTCTGGTGGTCTACGTCGCGGCGCGAGATGCGCGTGTGAAAGCCATCGTCAGCCAGGTCGGCTACATGGGCCAGCCGGTGTCCTCCACGCCGTCGGCGGCGCTTGCCAAGAGCTACGATGACGCCACGCGCAGAGCGCGCGGCGAGATCGGTTACCCACCGCCGCGCGCTAAAGAGATCGGCAATCTTTCCGGCGCGCCGGTGCGTGAGAAATTCCTGCTCTACGCGCCGATCGAAGATGTCGCGCGCGCGCGCAATTGCGCGATGCTGTTCATTGCCGCCGAACACGAGGAGCTGTTCGATAACCGGCAGCATCCGCAGCTCGCCTACGAGCGCGCGTCGGAGCCGAAGAAGTATGTCGTCATCCCCGGCATCGCGCACTACCGCATCTACTCGACAGCGCGCGAGCAGGCTACCCGCGTCGCCATCGAATGGTTCGACCAGTATCTCAAAAGCCGGTGAACGGGGAGAGTATGTTGTTGCGCTCACTTGGACTGATCGCTGCGCTGATCTTCGGGCTTGCGGCCGCACACGCGCAGCGATTGCCGTTGCCACCAGAGTTTCCCACGCAATGGGAGGCGCCACCCGGCGATGCGCTCGAGCACATGACCGCAGGTCTGGCGAAGGTCTTGTGCTCGGCGCTGTTCATCACCGGGCGCGACCTCAAGACGGCGCTCGACGAAGACGGCTTTTTCGTGGCCCCTCGCGCGGAGCGTGCGGCCGTCACCAAGACTGTGGTGGATGACAAGCAGAAGATCGTCTATCTGAGTCTTGCGAACGGTGTCACACGCACTGCGAAGCTGTACGGCGATCAGGGCTGCGTCACGCTGCCACGCGGGGCGAGATCGGTGTTCTTCACGCCGGTGCGCGTGCGCTCAGCGCTGCCCGACCCGGCGAGCCAGCCCTGGCCGATGGGCGACAAGCTGCCCGACACGCCGCTGCCGCCCGAGATCGACGCTGCCAAGGTGGCGGCGAGCGTACAGGCAGCGTTCGAGCCGCCTGAAGCGCTGACCGCTGCGTTCGTCGTCGCGTACCGTGGCCGGATCGTCGGCGAGCGCTATCAGCGCGGTATCGACCTCAACACGCGCCTGCCGAGCTGGTCGATGGGTAAGAGTGTGATCGCAACGCTGATGGGGCAGCTCATCTACGAGGACGTCTACGATCTGTGGGAGCCGGCGCCGGTAGAGCAATGGCAGCGCGCCGATGATCCCCGGCGCGCGATCCGCATCGCGGACCTGCTGCGCATGTCGAGCGGGTTGCGCTTCCTCGCGCCGCAGGATCCGGACTTCGATCCCGGGCGCGGTTATCCGGATCATCTGTACACCTACACCGGCGCGATCGATGCATTCCGCTGGGCGGTTACGCGTCCGCTGCAATGGCCGCCGAACACCGTGGGGCGCTATCGCAATTCCGATCCGCTGGTGGTGAGCTATCTCATCAAGAAGGCGGTGCTCGAGCGACAGGAAGAGTATTTCTCCTATCCGCAGCGGCACTTGTTCGACAAGATCGGCATCCGTCGGATGCTGGTCGAGCCCGACCCCTACGGCAACTTTCTGATGCAGGGATACGACTTCGACAGCGCGCGCGACTGGGCACGCCTGGGCCTGCTGTATCTACAAGACGGTGTGTGGAACGGCGAGCGGCTGCTGCCGGAAGACTGGGTCGATTTCGTGCGCACGCCGGCGCCGGCGTGGTCGAAGCCGATCTACGGAGGCTTCTTCTGGCTGAATCGCCTGAAGACCTGGCCGGTGCCGGAGGACGCTTTTTACATGGCGGGCGCCGGCGGCCAGTATGCGATCATCATTCCCACGCACGATCTGGTGGTGGTGCGTCTGGGCCATTACAAAGGCGCGCCGGAAGGCGACCGGGCCTTGCGGCGCGCGCTCGCGCTGCTGATGCAGGCGGTGCCGCAGGTGCGGCCGGAATGGCAGCCGGCCTTCCGACACAACTGAGTCGCAGGCCAAAAAATGAGGGGCCCACGGGCCCCTCACTTGACTACCGCGTGTGCCGCCGCGGCTATCGCACGATTGCCTACTCCACCTTCTCTCCGTGCAGCGTGATATCCAGGCCTTCGCGCTCCTGCTCCTCGGTCACTCTGAGGCCGATCGCCACATCGATGACCTTGAGAATGATGAAGCTCACGATGAAGCCGTAGATCAGCGTCGCGCCCACTCCCCAGCACTGCGTGAGCAGGCTGCCTTCGGCGCCGCTGATCTCCTTGGATACGAAGACACCGGTCAGCAGCGCGCCGATGATGCCGCCGATACAGTGCACGCCGAATGCATCCAGCGAATCGTCATAACCGAGCATGGTCTTGACAGAGGTTGCAGCGAAGTAACAGCCGACGCCCGCCGCGATCCCGATTACGATCGAGGGCACCGGCGCCACGAAACCTGACGCCGGCGTGATTGCCACGAGGCCGGCCACCGCTCCGGAGCAGATGCCCAGAACGCTCGGCTTGCCCTTCACCAGCCATTCCGTAAACATCCATGCCAATGCCGCCGCGGCGGTGGCGATCTGCGTGACGGTCATCGCCATTCCGGCGCGACCGTCGGCTGCCACCGCAGAGCCGGCATTGAAGCCGAACCAGCCCACCCACAGCAGCGAAGCGCCGATCACCGTGAACGTCAGATTATGCGGCGCCATCGGCTCCTTGCCGTAACCCACGCGCTTGCCCAGCGCGAGCGCGGCAGCCAGCCCGGCGATGCCGGCGTTGATGTGCACCACCGTGCCGCCTGCAAAGTCGAGTTGTCCCTTGACCGCGAGCCAGCCGCTGGGCTCCCAGACCCAGTGTGCGATCGGCGCGTATACGATGATCGACCAGATGCCCATGAACCAGAGCATTGCAGAAAACTTCATGCGATCGGCGAAGGCGCCGCAGATCAGCGCCGGCGTGATGATCGCGAAGGTCATCTGGAACATCATGTACACCGACTCGGGGACGTTGGTCGCGATGTGCGATACCGACACCTTCTGTCCGTTGACGAAGCTCATTCCGTTCAGAAACAGTCGGTCGAGATTGCCGAGGTAAGGATTCCCGGGCATGAACGCCAGGCTGTAGCCGACGATGATCCAGAGCAGCGTGACCAGGCAGGTGATGGCGAAGCTCTGCATTACCGTGGCGAGCACGTTCTTCTTGCGCACCATTCCGCCGTAGAACAGCGCCAGTCCCGGGATCGTCATCAGCAGCACCAGAGCCGTCGAAGACAGCATCCAGGCGGTATCGCCCGAGTTGATCTTGGCGATCTCGAGCATGAACGGTGCTGTGGGCGCTGGAGCCGCTGCAGGTGCCGCAGCAGGCGCAGGCGCGGCCGGAGCGGCCGTCCCCGAGGTGGCCGGCGCCGCCTCCGGCGGCTTGTCCTCCGCCCGGAGCGGAGCCGATAGGCTCAACAGCAGGACGGTTGCGAGCGATAGCCAAAATTTCGTCATGTTCCCTCCTCAAATTCCCAAAGTGCTCGCAACGCACTGCTGCAAGCCGTCTCCGATTGCGAGCGAGCTTCACGCAACGGCACATCGACCCGTGGCCTGCCGCCACTCTTGTTTTGCTAGAGCGCTTTTTTGCTAGAGCGCTGCCTCGCTCATCTCCCCGGTGCGAATCCGGATGACCTCATTCAACGCGAAGACGAAGATCTTTCCATCCCCGATCTTCCCGGTGTGGGCATGCTTCTCGATCGCCTCGATCGCCCGCTCCAACAGGCTGTCGCTGATGGCGACATCGATTCTGACTTTGGGCAGAAAATCGACCACGTATTCCGCACCGCGATAGAGCTCGGTATGTCCCTGCTGACGGCCGAACCCCTTGACTTCCGTAATCGTGATGCCTTGCACGCCGATGGCCGACAGCGCCTCGCGCACGTCGGTGAGCTTGAATGGCTTGATGATCGCTGTGATCAATTTCATACGCCACCTCGAGTATGTGGATGCATCTGGCGACAGGGCGCGGTCGACGGATTGTCCTGCGGCGGGACAGCCAATCGCATTTCCTATGCCATTGTCAAAGCGGCCCGCGATCAGCAACTTAGCTGCGTGGCACGATTGGGCCGCGCACTCAAGATGTGCGTTCAGGGGGCCTCATGCACCGCTCCGGTGCGGCCGCTTACTTGAGCGAAAACCAGGACAGCACGATTACGAGGATCACCGTTGCGGAAATGCAACTCCCGCTATAGCAGCCTGCCGCGGCATAGATCTGCGCGAAGCCCTTCTCGAACAGCACGCCTAAACCGTAGCCGCCCAGGAAGATCACCAGCCAGCGACGCAGGTAGGTGGGGAGGTGTTTACGCATCTCACGGTTTGCGCGCCAGGCGGCCCCGCGCTGCAGCGAATTGCCGCGCGTAACATCGCAGAACAGCCAGTCGAAGAAGAGATAGCGGTACAACAACGAGCGCAGTGGCACTGGCGCCATGCCAACCGGCTGAGATGAAGAGGGGGTCATCGGATTCTCCTCCCGCTGCTTTCGATCTTTGACGTCGGGTCCGAAGGGAGTCAGCTACACTCCGTGCAGCGATTAGCGTACTCCGAACCGGCGCGGGCAGAAAGTACCGCGCGATGTACCATTCGCCATCTTCGTCCAACCGCGGAGCGAGCCCATGCCTGCCTACTGCATATTCGATATTCGCGAGATCGTCGATCGCGAGAAAATGGCAAAGTATCGCGAAGGCGTAGCCCCCACCGTGGAGAAGTTCGGCGGCCGGTACCTCGCACTGGGCGGTCCGTTCGATGTGGTCGAGGGCGACTGGCGTCCGGTGTTCCCGGTGATCCTCGAGTTTCCCAGTCTCGAGCAGGCGCATCGCTGGTATCGCTCGGAGGACTACCGTGAGCTTCTGGATCTGAGGCTGCAGGGCAGCCGCGGGACTGCGGTCTTCGTTGCGGGCAAGTAGCGCTGCGTTCCCGTTGCTGTAGCCGTGCTCGACCGAGGCCGGCATGCTACGCTTTGTGCTCTTGAGGCAATCGAGGTGAGCAGCCATGAAACACATCAGATGGAACGAGATCCCCGCAGAGCGCTTGAACGACCAGTTCGTGCGCAAGATTGCGTGGGACGGCAAGCTCATGATCGCGCTGACCGAGGTCGACCAGGGCTATGTGGTGCCCCTGCATGCTCACGACAACCAGCAGATCACGTGGGTGATGAGCGGCAAGTGGCGCTTCACCCTCGAGGGTAAGACCCTGGACGTCGGTCCCGGCGAGATGATCAGTATTCCCGCGAATGTCCCGCATACGGCAACGGCGGTGGAGGCGCTGGTCGCTTATGACGTTTTCACGCCGCCGCGCGAAGACTGGTTGAGTGGAGCCGACTCGTATCTGCGCAGCACGCCGGTTACAGCGAAGTAGGGGCGTGGCTTTGCGCGACCTCGGGGTTGCGCAAGTGAGCTGCCATTGGTGTGAACGGCGGGTCAGAGGCCGCGGCCAAAGGATTTGCGCTCCTAAGTATCGCGGCTCGACGTTAGAACGCGGATCACAGGCCGAGCGCAACGATACCTAGGTATGGATAACTTCAGCACGTCCCAGCTCATCACCAAGCCTGCCGTGCAGAGCCGACATGGCATCGTCGCGGCTCAACATCGGCGTGCCGCCGAAGTCGGCGCCGCTATCCTCGAGCGCGGCGGCGATGCGGTCGACGCCGTCATCGCAACCTCGTTCGCGCTCGGTGTGCTCGAGCCGTGGATGAGCGGCATCGGCGGCGGCGGTGCAATGGTGCTGTACCGCGCAGCGCAGGCCCGTTACGAGGTCATCGATTTCGGCATGCGTTCGCCAGCCTCGCTGCGCATCGCGGATTACCCGCTCAGCGGAGCGGGCGTTTCCTCCGATCTGTTTCCCTGGGCGCGGGTGGAGGACGATCGCAACGTCCACGGACCACTATCCATTGCGGTGCCTGGGACGGTGGACGGTATGCGCGTCGCGCACGAGAAATATGCGCGGCTCTCGTGGCGAGATCTGATCGAGCCGGCCATCGCACTCGCCGAGTCGGGCTTGCTCATCGACTGGTTCGCGGTCGAGAACATTGCCAGCGCCGCCCTCGATCTGAACCGCTATGCCGCGAGTCGGGAAGCTTTTCTAGTGAATGGCGTGCCGCCAAGTCCAGCGTGGTCGGCGCGCATCGATGTGCGCTTACCGCAGCAGCATCTGGCGCAGACGCTGCGTAAGCTCGCAGAAGCAGGCCCGCGAGATTTTTATGAAGGCGAGCTTGCGCACATCATTGCGCGCGAAGTGCAGCAGGCGGGCGGAGTGCTCGGCGCAAGCGATCTTGCCTCGTACCGGGCGCGCGCAGTAGAGCCGCTGATGATCGCCTACCGTGAAACGCGCGTGGCCGCAACGCCGGAGCTCACCGGCGGGCCGACGCTTGCTTATGCATTGCGCGCACTGTCACAGCAGCTCACGCCCGGCGTCGAACCGCACGCGCAAGCCTACGCCGCCTATGCACAGTGTCTGCAGGAGGCCTACAGCTATCGGCTCACCCGCATGGGCGACGTCGATGGCGCCCGCGCGCCGGGATGCACATCCCATTTCTGCGTGGTCGATGGCGAAGGCAATATCGCGGCGGTGACGCAAACGCTGCTGTCGATCTTCGGCTCGCGGCTCACGCTGCCCGAGACCGGCATCCTGATGAACAACGGCATCATGTGGTTCGACCCGGAGCCCGGCAAGCCCAACTCGCTCGCCGCCGGCAAGCGTTGCCTGACCAACTACTGTCCGATCATCGGGGAGCGTGACGACGTACGCTTCGGGCTGGGCGCCTCAGGCGGACGCCGCATCCTCCCCGCGGTGATGCAGCTGCTCTCGTTCCTCTCCGATTACGGCCACGGCCTGAACGAAGCATTTCATCTGCCGCGCATCGATGCGAGCGAAGGCGAGCTGGTGATCGGCGATATGCTGCTCGACCAGGCGGTGCATGAGGCGCTTGCGGCCCGCTACGCGTATGTGCGCATGCGCCGGCAGACGCTGCCGTTCAAGTTCGCGTGTCCGAGCGGTGTTCTGCGCAGCGGCGCGTTGAATTTCGGCGCCACCGAGATCGCCTCTCCGTGGGCCGACGCGGTTGCGCAGCGCGGTTGAAACATCCCATCGGGCTTGGTCCCTAAGCTCATGATCCCATTCTGCCGGCATCTTCGCGCGCGCAGCCGTACTGTGCCGCTGTAGGGTGCTGACGACGAATGGCCCGAAACATCCCCGAAATTCCTCAAGCCTAGACGTGACTTGAATACGGTGCCACAATCACCGGGCTCAGATCATCCTTAAGCGCGCTGTCGAACTTAGGCTTCCCAGCAGATCGCTCAGACCTTCTGCACGCACCTTTGGATCGGTAATCGATCTGTAGGAGCCTTGGTGTTAGCATGAAATGGATTTCGGCAGTGTCTTGGGTAAAGCATCTCAAGGGCGGAACTGTCGAGGAGAGGACCATGCGTCGCCTACCGTGCTCTTGTATGCAGTTGCGTTCGATGGCGGTAGCCTTGGTTGTCGTCATCGGGTCTGTCGGCTTGGCTCAGGGGGCTCCGGTGACCTGGGTGGGCCCTAACGGCAGCTTCTGGGATCTGTCGGCCAACTGGGGTCCGTCGCCGCCCGGCGCCGCGTCGGACGCGGTGCTAGGTGCCTTCAATACTGAGTTCCGGTCCGGAACCGTAACGCTGCAGTCATTCACCGGCACCGGCCAGCTGACGATATCAGGCGGCACACTTGCTCCTTCTTCGGCGTCTTCCACCGGCTCGCTGCTGTTCAGCGGCGGCACCCTCGACGGCGCGGGTGCGCTAACGATCAGCGGTGCGAGCACCTGGACCGGCGGCACGATGAGCGGCGCGGGCAGCACCACCTTCAACGGTGCGCTGGCGCTCAGCGGCAACGGTCTGCGCGACATCACTGG
>JBGQKF010000133.1:0-9800 GCA_041499435.1 Gammaproteobacteria bacterium | reverse complement strand
CGCGTCATCAGATGACGATACGGCTTGATCTGATGCTCCGCTGGAAGCCACGTGTCCACGTCGCTCCAGGCGAGCGGCGGTATGTTGAGGAACGCTTCGACCTGTGCAGCGACGTGCGGCAACACCGGCTTCAGATAGAGCGTCAGCACGCGAAAGGCGTTGAGCGCGATCGAGCAGCCGACGTGGATCTGCTCGGCGTTGCGCTCGAAATTCTTGGCGAGATCCCACGGCGCGAGGCGATCGACATAGCGATTGCATAGATCCGCGAGCGCCATCACGCGCCGCAGCGCCTTGCCATACTCGCGCGCTTCGTACAGCAGCGCGATCTGCTGTGAGCTGCTCGCTACGATCGCGAGCAGCTGCGGGAGCTCGAGCCCCTGCGTAATGCTGAGCGCGATCTGCTCGAGCTCCTCGTTGTAGGCGCTGGTGCTGGCGCGGTCGACGATCGCTTCCAGGTTGGCGCCCGACCATTTGTCCTCGAGGGCGACGCTCAAGCTGCCGCGGAAGAACTTGTGGATGAAGGGCGCGATGCGGCTCGCGATGTTCACGTACTTGCCGACCAGGTCGCTGTTCACGCGCGCGACGAAATCGTCCAGCGACAGGTCCACGTCTTCCATGGTGGACCCAAGCTTCGCCGCGTAGTAGTAGCGCAGCCACTCCGGGTTCAGGCCGAGCTTTAAATAGCTCTCGGCGGTGATGAACGTGCCGCGCGATTTGGACATTTTCTGTCCGGCGACGGTGAGAAAGCCATGCGCGAATACCTTGGTCGGCGGGCGATAGCCGGCGAAGTGCAGCATCGCCGGCCAGAACAGAGCATGGAAGTACAGAATGTCCTTGCCGATGAAGTGCACCATCTCGGTGTCATGGCCCGGCCGGGCGAATGCATCGAACGGCAGGTTCTTGCGATCGGCCAGATGGCGGAAACTGCCGAGGTAGCCGATCGGCGCGTCCAGCCAGACATAGAAGTACTTACCCGGCGCGCCCGGAATCTCGAACCCGAAGTACGGCGCATCGCGTGAGATGTCCCAATCGTGCAGGCCCTGATCGAACCACTCCCGGATCTTGTTGCGCGCTTCGTCCTGCAGATGCTCGCCCTCCTGCGTCCACTGCCAGAGAAATTCCTTACAGCGCTGCGCCGAGAGCTGAAAGAAATAATGGTCGGAGGCTTTGCGCACCGGCTTGGCTCCGGAGACGACCGAGTAAGGCTCGATCAGATCGGTCGGGCTGTAGGTCGTGCCGCAGACTTCGCACGAGTCGCCATACTGATCCTTGGAGTGACAGTTGGGGCATTCGCCCTTGATGAAGCGATCCGGCAGAAACATCTGCTTCAACGGATCGTAGAACTGCTCCACCGAGCGCACGTCGATCAGGTTGTTGCGCTTCAGGTTGAGGTAGATGTCCTCGGAAAGGGCGCGCGTCTCCGGCGAGTGCGTGGTGTAGTAGTTGTCGAAATCGACCAGAAATCCGTCGAAGTCGTGCTTGTGCTCCTTCCACACACGCTCGATCAGCTGCTCCGGGCTGATGCCTTCCTTCTCGGCCCGCAGCATGATGGCGGTACCGTGGGTGTCATCCGCGCAGACGAAATAGCACTCATGGCCGCGCATTTTCTGGAAGCGCACCCAGATGTCGGTCTGGATGTACTCCACCAGATGGCCGATATGAATGCTGCCGTTTGCATACGGCAGCGCAGAGGTGACCAGAAGCTTGCGTGGCATGCCCGGGATCGAGGTGAGCAGCTTGAGGGAAAGACCGCAAGTCTAGCAACTGCCCGGTTGGAGCGAAACCCGGGTGCCAGCCTGGATAATCCTTGAAGACGCCCCCGTGTGCGGATGTTCACGGTGTGCGGGATCAATGGGCGAGTTCTATCCAGGCTAGAATTGCACCCTCAATGGAAGGATGGAAGTCCCGTGCCGATTACCGAAGCGCAAGTGCGAGAACTGTTGCAGCAGACGGTGGATGCCACCACCGGAAAAGACTATGTGTCGAGCAAGGAGATCAAGCAGATCAAAGTGAGCGGCGATGAGGTGGCCGTAGACGTGGTGCTGGGATATCCCGCGCAGAGCCAGGTGCAGGCGGTGCGTGAGCAGATCGAAGCCGCGCTGAGCTCGCTCCCGGGGGTGGGCGCCGTGAAAGTGAATGTGACCTGGAAAATCGTAGCGCATGCGGTCCAGGGAGCCATGCAGCGCATCCCGGGGGTGCGCAACATCATCGCGGTGGCTTCCGGGAAAGGCGGTGTGGGCAAGTCCACCGTCGCGGTGAATCTGGCGTTGGCGCTCGCCGCGGAGGGCGCCACGGTGGGTGTGCTCGATGCCGACATCTACGGTCCCTCGCAGCCGACTATGCTCGGCCTTCCTGGCCAGCGGCCGACGTCTCCCGATGGCAAAAAGCTGGATCCGATGATCGCGCACGGCATTCAGGCGATGTCGATCGGTTTTCTGGTGGACGCGGAGCAGCCGATGGTGTGGCGCGGCCCGATGGTGACCCAGGCGCTGGAGCAGCTGCTGCGCGACACGCGCTGGAACGATCTCGACTATCTGGTGGTCGACATGCCGCCCGGCACCGGCGATATTCAGCTCACGCTCGCGCAGAAGGTGCCGGTGACCGGTGCGGTTATCGTCACCACACCGCAGGACATCGCCCTGCTCGATGCCCGCAAGGGCCTCAAGATGTTCGAGAAGGTGAACGTCCCGATCCTAGGGATCGTGGAGAATATGAGCACGCACGTGTGCTCGAACTGCGGCCACGAGGAAGCGGTGTTCGGCGCCGGCGGCGGCGCGCGCATGGCGCAGCAGCAGGGGGTCACGCTGCTCGGCTCGCTCCCGCTCGATATCAAAATCCGCGAGCAGGCCGATTCCGGTCGGCCCACGGTGGTCGCGGAGCCCGACGGCCGCGTGGCCAGCGCCTACAAGGCGATCGCGCGCAAGGTCGCGGTGAAGATCGCCGACAAGGCGCAGGATTACAGCGCCGCCTTCCCCAAGATCGTGATCAAGAACACGTGAACCTGCGGCCGGCGTGGCGTGAGGCATCGTCGCAGCCTGCCGTCTGCACGCCCTCAAATAACTCTAACCCCCGAAACCGACCCGATGAGCGTTAAATCCGACCGCTGGATCCGGCGCATGGCGTTGGAGCACCGCATGATCGAGCCATTCGAGCCGAACAACGTCAAGGAGGTGAACGGACGTCGCATCGTGTCCTACGGGACCTCGAGCTACGGCTACGATCTGCGCTGCTCCAACGAGTTCAAACTGTTCACGGACATCAACAGCACCATCGTCGACCCGAAGAACTTCGACCCCAAATCGTTTGTCGACATCCAGGGTGAGTACTGCATCATCCCGCCCAATTCCTTTGCCCTGGCGCGTACCGTCGAATACTTCCGGATCCCGCGCAACGTGCTGGTGGTGTGCCTGGGTAAGTCCACCTATGCCCGCTGCGGCATCATCGTGAACGTCACGCCGCTGGAGCCGGAGTGGGAAGGCTACGTGACGCTCGAGTTCTCCAACACCACGCCGCTGCCCGCGAAGATCTACGCCAACGAGGGCGTCGCGCAGGTGGTGTTCCTGGAAGCCGCCGCCGACGACGTGTGCGAAACCTCCTACAAGGATCGCGGCGGCAAATATCAGGGCCAGACCGGCGTCACGCTGCCCAAGATCTGACTCGTGGCTGACGCACTTGCCGGGCGTCGCAGCCCGCCGGGCGGGCTCGCTCACAATTCGCCGCAGCCAAGGCGCAAAAATTGCATCGCAAAGCCCTTGCGTTGCGACGCGCTGGCCCTATAATTCGCGTGAGTTTTTTACGGCAATCGGTGCGCCCCGCGCACCCGCCTTCAACAGAGGAGGTCATCATGACAGGCAAGAAGAACTATGTCCCTTGCGTAGACCTGAAGAACCTGCACATCCCCCTGACGTAGCGTCTGTAAGGAGACATAGATGTCCGTACGCACCGCGCTCCACAAGAATTTCGTCGCCGAGCCTCCGCTCGAACCCCATCCCGAAATCCGCCTCGACTTCGAACTGGCGAGGCAAGCCGCCCGCAGCGGCTACGACAAGCCGTTCCTGCTGGTCGATCCTGCCATCATCCGTACCAAGGCCCGGCGCTTCAAAGCCGCGATGCCGCGCGTGCATCCGCACTACGCCGTCAAAGCGAATCCGCATCCCGACGTGCTGCGCACGTTGATTGCGGAAGGCGTCAGCTTCGAGATTGCCTCCATCGCCGAGCTCGACCTCCTCTTGAGCCTGAACGTTCCAGCGGCGGAGATCTATTACAGCAATCCGATGAAGTCGCGCCAGTATCTCGCCTACGCCGCGGCCAAGGGCGTGGAATGGTACGTGGTCGACAGCCCGGAGGAATTGCGCAAGGTGGTGGCAATCAAGCGCGACGCCAAGCTGTACCTGCGCATCGATGCGCCTAACGTCGGCAGCGACTGGCCGCTGTCCGGCAAGTTCGGCGCGGAGCCGCAGGAGGCCGACGAGATCGTAAGGACTGCGGTGGAAGTCGGCGCCGACCTGGCTGGCGTGACGTTCCATGTCGGTTCCCAGTGTCGCAACCCGGAAAACTGGCGCGTCGGCATCGAGAATGCCAAGCGCGTGTTTCGCAGGATGCGGCTGAAAGGGTTGCGACCGCGGCTGCTCAACATCGGTGGCGGCTACCCCGTGCAGCACACCAAACCGATTCCCTCGATGGAGACCATTGGGGAAACGGTCAACCGCGCACTCACGGGATTGCCGCCGGGCATGCGTGTGATGGCAGAGCCGGGCCGCTATCTAGTCTCCGATGCCGGCTGGTTCGTGTGCCGGGTGGTCGGCACGGCGACGCGCCGGGGTACGCGCTGGGTCTATCTCGATGCCGGCATGTTCGGCGGCATCATCGAGACGACCGAAGGGCTGCAGTATGACGTGGTGACGGAGCGGGAAGGCAACTTGATTCCCTGGACCGTGGCCGGACCGACCTGCGATTCGGTCGACGTCGTGATGCGCGAGCAGCGGCTTCCGGAGCACCTGCAGGCAGACGATTTCGTATACATCCCCAACGCCGCCGCTTACACCACTGCTTATGCCAGCAACTTCAACGGATTCCCCTTGCCCGAGGTGCGTATCGTCAATGACAGGTGACTAGCCGGGGTCTGGAGGAAGCGCGGGTGCGCGGGTTCCATCGTGTAGTAAAAAGGGGTCGCTGAAAAGCGACCCCTTTATTTTCCGCAGGGCCGCCGCCGTAGTTCAGGTAGGTTTGACCTGGCGGGCAAGGCCATTAGTTTTCAACGATCCACCGGCCATCAGAACATTAACACCGCGGTTTTCGCCAAGCGGTAGCCCTTTCGTATATACGAAAGTCCCACGCCGGCTGCTGCCCGGCTGCGGGATGATGCTCGCAATGCATCTCTTTCCACTCATCCGCCGGCAGCTCCGGAAACCACGCGTCTCCCGGAAAGTCCGCCAGCACCTCGGTGAGATAGAGGCGTCCAGTCCACGGTAAGGCTTCGCGAAACAGCTGCCCGCCTCCGATCACGAACGGCTCGGAATCCGCGCTAGCGAGCGCGAGCGCCTCCGGCAGCGATGCTGCGCGCAACGCGCCGGATGGGACATAGTCGCGGTTTCGCGTAACGACCACGCTCACGCGACCGGGCAGCGGTCGGCCGATCGACTCCCAAGTCTTGCGTCCCATGATGATGTGGTGCCCCATGGTGAGGCTTTTGAACCGTTGCAGATCCGCCGGCAGATGCCAGGGCAAGCGCCCGTCACTGCCGATGACGCGCTGCCGGTCCATCGCGACGATCAAGGAGACCGGCGCAACTTCACTCGACGGGCTCAACGTGGGCTGTTCCGAAAAGCGCGTCGACCTACGGGAGCGCCGGGGCGCGGATTCATTACACCGCAACCGGCGCCTTGATCGCCGGGTGAGGATCGTATCCCTCGATCAGGATGTCCTCAAACCTGAAGGCGAACAGATCGCGGACCTGTGAATTGAGTCGCAGTGAGGCCAAAGGGCGCGGCTCGCGGGAGAGCTGCTCGCGGGCCTGATCGAGGTGATTGAGATAGAGGTGCGTGTCGCCGAACGTATGCACGAACTCGCCCGGCTGCAGATCGCAGATCTGCGCGATCATCATGGTGAGCAGCGCATAGGACGCGATATTGAACGGCACGCCGAGGAAGATATCCGCGCTGCGCTGGTAGAGCTGGCATGACAGCCTGCCTTGCGCGACGTAGAACTGAAAGAACGCATGGCACGGGGCGAGCGCCATTTTCGGGATGTCAGCGACATTCCAGGCCGACACCAGCAGGCGCCGTGAGTCCGGATTGGCGCGGATCTCGCGCAGGACCTGTGTGATCTGATCGATGTGGCTGCCATCGGCAGCCGGCCATGAGCGCCACTGGTATCCGTAGACCGGGCCTAGTTCGCCATTCGCGTCCGCCCATTCGTCCCAGATGGAAACGCCGTGCTCGCGCAAGTAGGCGACGTTGGTCTCGCCGCGTAGAAACCACAGGAGCTCGTAGACGATCGACTTGAGATGCAGCTTTTTCGTGGTCACCAGCGGAAAGCCGCGCGCGAGGTCGAAGCGCAGCTGCGGTCCGAAGATGCTCAAGGTTCCGGTGCCGGTGCGGTCGTCCTTGCGCCCGCCATGGTCGAGAATGTGCTGCATCAGATCCAGATAGGCGCGCATGGCGGTTAGTGTACTGCAAGGCGAAAGCGGCGCGTTCGGCGCGAGCGGCACTCGGCCGAACTCGCTTAGGAGGGAGGGGCCCTGTGCTACACTGCTGACTGATTTTGCGTCCGGTTAGCGCTCCTTTTTCTCTTCCATGTCCGGCAACACGCTCGGCAGGCTGTTCTGCGTCACGTCATTCGGCGAGAGCCATGGGCCGGCCATCGGCTGCGTCGTCGACGGGTGCCCGCCGGGACTCGAGCTCACCGAGTCGGACATTCAACGTGACCTCGATCGCCGCCGCCCCGGCACTTCGCGCCATGTCACGCAGCGCCAGGAAACGGA
This sequence comes from Gammaproteobacteria bacterium, assembly GCA_041499435.1. Classification (GTDB taxonomy): domain Bacteria; phylum Pseudomonadota; class Gammaproteobacteria; order Burkholderiales; family SHXO01; genus SHXO01. The sequence continues at coordinate 2,818 of JBGQKF010000133.1, read as the reverse complement.
CACCGTCGAAATCCTCTCCGGTGTGTTCGAAGGCAAGACCACCGGCACGCCGATCGCGCTGCTGATTCGCAACGTCGACGCGCGCAGCAAGGACTACAGCAACATCCGCGACTCCTTTCGCCCCGGACATGCCGACTACACCTACTGGCAGAAGTACGGCATCCGCGACTACCGCGGCGGCGGACGCCAGTCCGCGCGCGAGACCGCAGTGCGGGTCGCGGCCGGTGCGATCGCGCGGAAATGGCTGCAGGAGCAGCATGCGCTCGCCATTCGCGGCTGTCTGTCACAGCTCGGTCCGATCGACATCCCGGTCGCCGACTGGAACGCGGTCGATCAAAACCCCTTCTTCGCAGCCAATGCCGCGAGTGTTGCGCAGCTCGAAGCATTCATGGATGACTTGCGCAAATCCGGCGACTCGGTGGGCGCGAAGATCACCGTGGTGGCCACTGGCGTGCCGGTAGGCTGGGGCGAGCCGGTGTACGACAAGCTCGACGCCGACATCGCCTACGCGATGATGAGCATCAACGCGGTGAAGGGCGTGGAGATCGGGGCCGGCTTCGCGTCGGTGGCTCAGCATGGCACCGAGCACAGCGACGAGATGAGTCCCGCGGGATTCCTCTCCAACAATGCCGGGGGCATTCTGGGAGGCATCTCCACCGGCCAGGACATCGTCGTGAACGTGGCCGTCAAACCCACCTCCAGCATTCGCCTCCCGCGATACTCGATCGACAAGGCGGGCGCGCCGGTCACGCTGGCAACGCACGGACGCCACGATCCTTGCGTCGGCATCCGCGCCACGCCGATCGTCGAGGCGATGCTCGCGATCGTACTCATGGATCATGCTCTGCGACACCGCGCACAGAACAGCGATGTGCGCGTGACGACACCGCGCATCCCGGCACAGGCACCGCGCGAGCTCATCGATCAGCTGCGCGCCGCGGCGCCGGTCGACGATCCGCTGCCCGACGAAGCGTGATCGGTGCGCTCGCATCGTTGCCCGGGGCGCACGATGATAGAGGCGCCGCTTGCGGCTGGTTCGGCGCGCCGCGCTTGAGATGCACGCGGTGCGGTGAATCCGGGCGCGGCTGGCGTTCAAGCCATGCATGAGCGGCAGCTGCACCGGCGCCTCGCGAGCTTCTACTTCGCCTACTTCTTGATGTTGGGCGGGATCGCTCCATTCTTCTCGCTCTATTTGAACAAACTCGGCTTCAGCGGCGTTCAAATCGGCGTACTGCTGGCGTTGATGCCGCTCGCGCGGGTGGTGGCACCGCCGGCCTGGGCCTGGCTGGCAGATCACCAGGGCAGCCGCCGACCGCTGGTGCGCATGACGACTGCGGCTGCTGCGGTCACCTGCGCAGGCTTTCTCTTCGCGAAAACCTTCGCGGCCCTGTTCGTCGTCATCCTGCTGCTCAATATATTCTGGTGTGCGGCGCTGCCGCTGGTCGAAGCCACCACGATGGCTCATCTGAAAGGCCGGCTGGGCGACTACGGCCGCATCAGGGTATGGGGCTCGGTGAGCTTCATGATGTCAGTGATCGTGCTCGGCCAGATTCTCGATCGCACGGGCATCTTCTGGCTGCCGGTAATGCTGCTGGCGCTGTTTACCCTGAATGCCCTCGCCGCCTGGATCCTGCCGGTCGATCACGCCCAGCCTCATCACGAGGAGCACGTGCCGCTTCGCGTGATCCTGCGCCGGCCCGAAGTCCTGGCGTTGTTCGCGGCGTGTTTCCTGATGGCGCTCGCGCACGGGCCCTACAATACGTTTTACTCGATACACCTGGTGGAGCACGGCTACAGCAAGAGCGCGGTGGGCTGGATGTGGGCGCTCAGTGTGCTGGCCGAGATCTTCGTGTTTCTGCTGATGCCGGGCCTGCTCAAGCGCTACTCGATTCCCGCGATTATGAGCTTCAGTCTCGGTTGCGCCGTGCTGCGTTTTCTCATCATCGGCTGGCTGCCGCAGAGCACGGTGCTGATGGGGTTCGCGCAGATCATGCATGCGGCCACGTTCGGTGCCCATCACGCCGCTGCGTTGGCTGCGATTCATCAGTTCTTCCGTGGGCGCACACAATCGCGCGGGCAAGCGTTGTATACCAGCTTCGGGTTCGGAGCCGGTGGCGTACTCGGCGGGCTCGCCAGCGGCTGGCTCTGGCAGCACATCAACGCCGCAGTCACATTCAGTTGCGCGTCGGGCGTCGCCCTGATCGCGCTGCTGGTGGTAGCGAGTCGCCTGCGAACGGCGCCTGTGGCGAGCGCGGCCGCGTGAGGGCGCCCCCTACTCCCTGCCACGGGCGTGTGCGATAATTTTGCCTACCATGAATCCGCAAACGCTCTACGACAAGCTCTGGCAGGGCCATGTGGTGCGCGAGGAAGCCGACGGCACCGCGTTGCTCTATATCGATCGGCATCTGGTGCACGAGGTGACGAGCGCGCAAGCCTACGAGGGCTTGAAGCTGCACGGGCGCAAGCCCTGGCGCGTGGAGTCGATCGTCGCCACCGCCGATCACAACACGCCCACGAAAGACTGGAATCGCGGTATCCGCGATCCGATCTCGCGCATGCAGGTCGAGACGCTCGACGCGAACATTCGCGAGTATGGCGCCAAGGTTTATTTCCCGTTCCTGCATGAAAAGCAGGGCATCGTGCACGTGATCGGACCCGAGCAAGGTGCAACTTTGCCGGGGATGACCGTGGTCTGCGGCGATTCCCACACCAGCACGCACGGCGCCTTCGCATGCCTTGCTTGGGGTATCGGCACCTTGGAAGTCGAGCATGTGCTGGCGACGCAATGCCTGGTGCAGAAGAAAGCCAAGGCGATGCT
>JBGQKF010000132.1:0-9823 GCA_041499435.1 Gammaproteobacteria bacterium | reverse complement strand
TGTCGTAAATCATCGGCGCGAACGAGATCGATCCTGCGATGGATGCGGGTCGCTTCACGTTCGTGGTCGACATCCCGCCGCGCTTCCAGGCCGACCTCGAAGCCGGCCGCCACCCGGCGCTGCAGGTCAATGTCGACGCCACCGCCATGAGCCAGGCCGGGCGCGGCGCCGGCTACATCGAAAGCATCGTGTTACAAGAGGTCGGGCGCTTTCTCGGCTCGCCGGCCGGCACTGCTACGCAGGCGGTGCGCCTCGTTACCCGCGCAAAGTTCAATCCCAACCTGAATGAAACCTGGTTCCTGGGCGTATCGCAACTCGTCAACAACATCACCATGCTCGCCATCATTCTGTCGGGCGCGGCACTGGTACGTGAGCGCGAGCACGGGACCATAGAGCATTTGCTGGTCATGCCGCTCACCGCGGCCGACATCATGCTGGCCAAAATCTGGTCGAGCGCGCTGGTGATCGTAGTCGTCTCCACGCTATCGCTCGAGCTGATCGTGCGCGGCCTGCTCCATGTCCCGATCGCGGGCTCGGTCCCGCTGTTCATGGCCGGCACCGCGGTCTACATGTTCGCGGCGAGCGCACTCGGGATCTTTCTCGCCACGCTGGCGCGCTCCATGCCGCAATTCGGGCTGCTCGCGTTTCTGGTCTTCCTTCCGCTCAATATGCTCTCGGGCGGGACCACGCCGCTCGACAGCATGCCGCAATGGCTGCAAGGCGTGATGCGCTTCTCGCCCACCGCGCACTTCATGAGCTTCTCCATGGGCATCCTCTATCGCGGTGCGGGGTTCGATACCGTGTGGCCGCCCTTTACCGCCGTGGCCGGGATCGGACTGGTGTTCTTCGCCGGCGCTCTGCTGCGCTTTCGCCGGACCATCAGCCTGGCGAGCGCTTGAGTTTTTCGGGAGCTCTTGTTGATCGATGTCAAAGCACAGGTTGCCGGTCCAGTTTAAACTGACGAGGTAAAGCGGATGCCCGAGTTGCAAACGAGTGGGCATTTGGCACGTGCATCGAAGGCATCGCGCGCTGATTTCACTGACAACGGTGTTACCATGAGCAAGATCAAGAAGCACGCTATTACCCTGGTATTGATCGCCATCGCAGTTGCCGTCGCGCTGATGATCTGGTCCAAGAAGGCAACAGCCGTGCAGCCCACGCAGCCATGCTCACACATGGTCGACTGCAGCGCCAAATCGTAAGCGCCAAAGCGTAAGCGCCGGTCGCCAAGCGCAATGACAGAAACGCACATCACCGATATCGCTCGCGTCATCCAGCTCGCGATCGCGCCGGTGTTCAAGATGATCGGGCTCATGTTCGTCGCGGGCAGGCTCGCGTTGATCGCGAGCCTGCTCGCATTCTTGCGCGAGATTTTCCTTGCGGTGACGAGCGCGCGCAACGCCGTGCGCCTCCAGCTGCCGCTGCAACGCATCTTGTCCCGGGGGACGGAACAGAGCACGCCGACACGCCCGGCCGAGGAGCGGGTGTCGAAGTAGCGCCGGGATTACACACGCGCCTCATCCGATCCGATCGAGTCTTCGATGGGAATGCATAACGCAGGCAAACTCTGGACCGAGCACCTGTCTCCGTGGGTGACGGTTGGTCTGCTCAGCATTCTGCTCACCATGGGACTCGTCTCCACGATGATGGTAATCGACGTAACGCGCACTGCAGAGCTGCGCGCCACCAGTTACAGCCGCCTGTCCGCGTTACGCCAAGTCCTGTCCCTGCTGCGAGAGGCCGAGTCCGGTACGCGGGCTTATGTAATCACGGGCCGCGAGGAATACCTGCCGTCCTACGCCAACATCCCCAACGAGCTGACCGTCCGCCTGACCGAACTGCGCCGGCTGACCCGCGACGATCCACAGCAGACCACTTACACGCGCGTGCTCGAGTCCATTGCGCGCGAGCAGCTCGATCAGCTGAAAAGCACAGCCGCCGCCCGTCGTGAGACTGGCTTCGAGGCGGCGGCGCACCAGGTCGATTCGGAGCGCGGCCGGCGGCTGATGGTCGCGCTGCGCACTGTCGCCGCCGTCATGGAAGAGGCCGATATCAACATGCTGAGCGCACGCATCACACAGTTCAATATGCAGCGTTTGCGCTCACTGATTGCCTTGTGGACGCTGACCGGCATCGCGTTCTTCGGCACCAGCGCGGCGGCCTGGCAACTGCGCCGCGACATCCGCAGACTGCGCCGCCAGGAACACGTGCTCGAGTTCGAGGCAACGCACGATCCTTTGACCGGTCTGCAAAACCGCCGTCGATTCGAGACAGAGCTGCGGCAGGCCTTGGCGCCCACGGCGTCAGGTCCTGCGCCGTTCGCTCTGGTCGTAGCGGATCTGGATCATTTCAAAGCGGTGAATGATACGCTCGGTCACCAGGCAGGCGATCAAGTTCTGCAGGTGGTAGCGGCGCGCATGCGCGATGGATTCCGCGATGTCGATACCTTGGCGCGCGTGGGCGGCGAGGAATTTGCAGCGTTGCTGCGCGGACTGGATGCCGCCGGCGCTTGTCAGGCCGCCGAGCGCGTACGCGAAAACATCGCAGACGCCCCGATCAATCTGATCGGCGCGCACAAAGGCCGCATGGCACGGATCACGATCAGCATCGGCGTGGCTGCGTTTCCGGACGACGGCACCAGTGAATCCGCGCTGTTCCAAGCCGCCGACCGCGCTCTCTATGAAGCGAAGAACGCAGGCCGCAACCGGGTAATGGGCGCCGAGCGCGAAGCTCGCCAGGCTGATCCGGTTGCCTGAAGTGCGGTGGCGCTTCTGCGACACCTGAACCGAGCCGAACCGAAGGCGTTTGCGCTTTTTCGATTTGCGGTGTTGCCGGCAAGGCTCGTTACCGGCAACGTGCCGGCGTCATTCGGCTCGGCGCGAAGGGCCGCACACACCTGCTTCGCTCCCGGCTGCCCGTTCTACCGCGACCAGAATACGCGCACGAGATATTCATTCGGCGCGTACTTCGCTTCCAGCTCCCCCTGATACGCGTGGTGCACGGCGTCGCCCAGGCGCTTCGCGAGATGGACGTCCGTGGTCTGTACGATGGTGTCTCCGCCTTCAGTCCTGACCTCCATGATGCGCTCCATCGGATGCTCGGCCTTAGCACGCTCCTCCTGATTGTGTACGAGCTGCATAATCTGCTCGTGGTGCTCGTTGAAGAATTGCCCGCTCAGAGTGAAATAGCCGGCCGGCATGCGATCGTGAATCCGCTGGCACGCCGGGCAGGTGTGCTCGTTGGCATCCGCCGGGCGGCTCTTCCAGTGCCAGCACCCGTGCTCGAACACCACTCCGCAGGTCGGACACACCGCCGGCTCGCGCGGCTTGTAGCGGCTGTGATACGGATCATGGACGTAGTCGTCGATCTGCCGATCGCGGCGCGTTCGCTCGTGGCTGCGAATCTGGTCGTTACTGCTCATTTCTATTCTCCTGTGCGGTCCTGGGAAGCGTGATGCTTGATGTCTCCCCGCTGCATGCGCGCGTGATCCTCGAGGCCGCGCCTGGCTGCATCGAAGGCATCGCGCAAAGCGATGTAGACATCCTCGTCCTGCCGGTGATTGACGGCGATCTCGCTGCCCGGAATGCGCACACCAACGCGCACGTTGAAGAGTTTGCCCTGTGTCTTATGCTTGTGCGGCAGTTCCACCGTCACCTGGCAACCGCTGATGCGGGGATACAGCTCTTCCAGCTTGGCCGCCTTTTCCCGAATGTGCTGCTCCAGCGCGTCCGAGAGGGAAACATCGTGGAAGGTGATCTTGAGAGGGGTCTGCATGCGCGTAGCTCCTTCGGTAAGCATTTCAGTCTGCTCCCCCCGGCCGCCTTCGCGTTTGATCTAGATCAATCCATCGCTGCGCTAGGTACAGGCTGCAAGTCTCCACCGCAACGACCGCAGCGCTTCGCTATTCGCCTGCCCTCGCATATTGGTCCAGTCCACGGATTGCCCGAACGCGATTCGAATGGATCAGCTCGTGCAAACGCTTCTGGTTCTCGGGCAGGCGTGTCCGGTCGTGGTCACGGTGCCAGAGGTGGAAGACGGGTGTCGCGAAGCGCGCGCTCTTATGCAATACGTTCGCGTGCAGCAAACGGATGACCAGATCGGAGTCTTCCAGGCCCCAACCCGAGTACGCCTCATCGAGCCCATTGACCGTCAGCAGGTCGGCGCGCCAGGCCGACAGATTGCACGTCTTCACGCCTTCCCACTGATGCGCAGTGCGCTTGCGAAAGCCGCCATCCGGCAACCGCACCAGCGGCATCACGCGATTCGCATCGCCGCGCCCGCGTGCGCGCACCCAATCCGCCCACGACCACTGGTAGACGGCCAGATGCTCCGCAAGCACACGCTGGGAAAACTGCGGTGACAACAGCACCCGATTCCCCGATAGAAACCAGCCCGGCTCCGCCAGTCGCCGATGCTGATGCACGAAGGTGCGCGACGGTATGCAATCGCCATCGGTAAAGATGACATACTCGGCCGCCGTACGCACCAGCGCCTTATTGCGAATCGCCGCGGCGCGAAAGCCTTCGTCCTCCTGCCATACATGAGAGACGGGAAACCGGGCTTGCGCGGTAAAGCGCTCGACGAGAGCGGCGGTGTCGCGGGTCGACCCGTCATCCGCGACGATGAGCTCGAAGGCGAGATCGGATTGCGCAGCGTAGCCTTCGAGCACCGCCTGCAATGCATCGGGGCGATTGTAGGTCGTGATGATGACGGCGAGCTTCATCGTGAGCGACCGGGACCTTTGCCGCCCGCACGCTGCAGCAGCATCAGCTTCACATACTTGTAGTAGGCGCCTTCGGCATTCGAAACGGCCAGCATGAACCCCTCGCGTCCGTCGAGAAAGCCGGCATGCAGCACATACGTGCGCACAAAGCTCCACAGGCCGTGCCCCAGCGCGGTCGCGATCCCGCCCGGGCGGCCCTTCTCGCGCAGCGTCTGCGCACCCCATGAAGAGTAGCTGTTGACCTTGCTCAACACCTCGTCGAGGTCGGTGAAGGCCTCGTGCATGAGATGCTCCTGCAGCGTGCCGAGCCGACCTTCTACGATCAGATGATCGTGCACGATGCCGCCGCCATAGCGAGCTGCGCCGCGCTTGAAAAGACGCGAAACATAGTCTGGCCACCAGCCGCTGTGGCGCATGTAGCGCCCGCAGTAACTGGACGAGCGCGGCATGCGATACGCGACTGCGTCCGGCGTCTTCTGCAACAACCCGACGATTTCATCGCGCAACCTTGGGGGGACCCACTCATCCGCATCCAGCGCGAGGATCCATTCGCCGACGGAGAAGTCGACGGCGCGATTGCGCTGCGGGCCCGGCCCGGGCCAGTCGGGCGTGATGTGTACCTTTGCGCCCAGGCTGCGGCAGATATCCACGGTGCGGTCGGTGCTGCCCGAATCGACCACGACAATCTCATCGGCCCAGGCGACAGAGGTGAGACAGCGTTCGATCACCGCCTCTTCGTTCTTGGTGATGACGACTGCGGACAGTTTCATGTCGACCGGCGCAACCCGCCGTACAGCAGGCCGGACATCCAGGCGAGAAACACGCTTTCGGTGTGATCGATGAGCATGGAATTGAACAGGCCGCCGAGCGCGATGGTCAGCACCAACCCGTAAGCAAGCACGGCTTCGGAGCGCCTGCTCAATCGGCCTGCGCAGCGCCATTGCGTATAGAGCAGAAATGCGAGCGCGGCGACCCCGAGGATGCCGAACTGCACCAGCACCAGGAGATACATGTTGTGCGGATTGCGCGTGGGCGCCATCTGCGTGCCCTGCACCTGGTCTTCGTACGCCTTGAAGAAACCGCCGGTGCCCACGCCGAGCAGCGGATGACGCTTCACGATCTCGAAGGTGTTTCGATAGAATTCGAGGCGCAGGCCGACCGAGGTCTGGTTGGCGACACCGGGTCGCCATTGTGTCGCCTCGTCGGCGGTTTGATTCACGCGTGCGTGAAAGCTGCTCGAGACCTGATAGATCACCGTGAAGCCGGCCGCCACCAGAATGAGGGCGGCGACAAAGCCCTTCCAGCGCAAATTGCTGGCGATCCACAGCAGCATCAAGCCGGCGAGGACGACATATCCGGTGCGGCCCTTCACCATCAACATGATGTTGATCAGCCCCAACACAGCGAGTGAAATCCACAACCAGCGCTGCCGGCCGCGGGTCACCCGCGCGGTCTCGGCGAACAACAGACAGCCGAAGGCCATCAGGAGATTGTGCGAGATGCGCAGCTTGAAGACGGTCGGTTCATCCGGCGTGCCGGTGATGACGCCGCCTCCGGGGAGCAGCCCGAACGCAACGCCGTAGGAAGCAATCAACGTGATGATGAGCGCGGCAGAGAACACTTGTAGTGCGCGGCTGCGATCCTCGGCGTCGACGAAGATCGTCACCAGGATTGGAATCAGCAGCAGGTTGCTGTACTTGCGCAGGAACAGGAGACCATCCGCGGCGCTGCCGCTGTTCCACGCGAGACCGACGATACACAGTGCGAATAGCGCGAGCGCGGCGAGCGCCACCGGATTGCCGCGGATGATTCGCACCTTCTGCGCGTAGCCGCCGCTCGCCAGCCACAGCAACAGCAGCGCCCCGCTCAAGACGTTGTCGAGCGCCGTGGACACTGGAATGGAGAAGCCCAGCGCGATCGCGAGATAGCGCTGCACCTGATGCATGCGCAAGAACGCATGCTGGGCATTGAATACGCTCGGCACGCCCGGCCGCGTCCCGTTCGAGCCGTTCGCCTGCATCGACGTCAGGCGTTACCCGCGCGCTGCATTATCGTTCGGGCAGGCGGTGCGGCGTACTCGGGGACCCACTGCGCGAGATCGATGCGCACCTCATCGTCGGAGGGAATCACGCCGCGGTTGAGCCAATCGAGCAACCGCGGCAGCCAGCCGCTTCCCACCGGCCGCGCGCGTGCGATACGCAGCTTCGGATGCGGTGTAGCAAGCGTATGCTCGCCGTCGGCGAGCACTTCCTCGTACAGCTTTTCCCCCGGCCGCAATCCGGTGAACGCGATCTTGATGTCGTTCTCGCTCATGCCCGAGAGCCGGATCAAGTCGCGCGCCAGATCGACGATGCGTACCGGCTCGCCCATGTCCAGTACGAAGATCTCGCCACCCTGGCCCATGGCGCCGGCCTGCACCACGAGCTGTGCGGCTTCCGGAATGGACATGAAGAAGCGCGTGATCTCCGGATGTGTGACCGTCACCGGTCCGCCCTCCGCGATCTGCTGGCGAAACTTCGGTATCACGCTGCCGGCGCTGCCCAGGACGTTGCCGAAGCGGACCATCACGAAGCGGGTATGCACATCGGTCTGCAGTGCCTGACACACCATCTCCGCCAGCCGCTTGCTCGCCCCCATCACATTGGCCGGGTTCACCGCTTTGTCGGTGGAGATCAGCACAAAGGTGCCCACGCCGTGCCGCGCAGCGGCCGTAGCCATCACGTGCGTGCCCAGAACGTTATTCTGAATTGCCTCCCACGCGTTGATTTCCTCCATCAACGGCACGTGCTTGTAGGCCGCGGCGTGAAATACGACCTGCGGCCGATACTCGCGCAGCAGCCAGTCCACACGCCGCGCATTGCGCGAGTCGCCCACTGCGCAGATGATCGGGACCGAAGGGCGCGTCTTGTGGAATTCCTGCTCGATCTGATAGAGCGCGTACTCCGACAGGTCCAGCATGATCAAACACGCCGGATTGAAGCGCGCGATCTGGCGGCACAGCTCCGAGCCGATCGAGCCGCCGGCGCCGGTCACCAGCACGCTCTTACCGTACAGAAATGAGTTTACAACGGCGTTGTCGAGCACCACCGGATCGCGCCCGAGCAGATCGTCGAGCTCGATGCGGCGCAGCTGGGAAATCTCGACCTTGCCGCTGGCGATGTCGTCGAAGGAAGGCACCGTCATCACCTTGAGCCCGGCCTCGGTGGCGATGTTTACCGCCTGTCGCCGCACGGTGTGCGTAACCGACGGCATGGCGACGATCGCGTGCGTGAGATCGTGCTCGGCCGCGACACGCGGCAAATCGGCGAGCCTGCCGAGCACCGATACGCCGTGAATGCGCCGTCCCTGCTTGGTGCGATCGTCGTCGAGCATACCGACGAGCCGCCATTCGCGGTTCCCAGCGAGATCGCGGATCAGCGCTTCGGCCGCGTCGCCGGCGCCAAGCACCACCACCGACGCGGCATCGCCGCTCTCCAGGCCAGAGAGTCGGCCTTCCTTCCATGCCCGGTATGCCAGGCGGCTACCGCCCATGAAGAACACCAGCAGCATCGGATCGAGCAGGAACGCGGAGCGCGGAACCGGCCTCGCGAGGTCGAGCAGCGACAGCGCGAACGGCACGGCGAGCGCTGCGATCGCAACCGCAACGAAGATCAGCCGCAAGTCGTGCAGGCTGGCGTAGCGCCACAGTCCTCGATACAAGCCGAAGCCCCAGAACATGCTGGCCTGCACCGCCACCACGGCCGGCAGGGTATGCAGCAGGATCTGTGAATATTCAGCAGGCATATCGAGGTTGAAGCGCAGCCAGAACGACAGCGCCCAGGCCACGGCCGCCGCGCCCACGTCGTGCATCACCGCGAGCGCTGTGCGGGGGTTGATCGGCAGCATGATGCCGTTACGGCCGCGGGCGTAACGCCAGTCGACCGTGACCATCGCGGTCCCGTACACCAGGGTGAGAAGCGACAGCAGCACCGCGGTCACCGTCGCCGACTGGTGTATGGCCACAATGGCGACGGCTGCGGACAGCAACATCAGCCCGTACTCCCAGAGTGCGGTTCTCCGATGCGTCCATCCGCTCAGGATCAAGCGCTGGTAGTAGTGGCTGCGATGCGCTTCCCAGATCCGTTCGCCGCGCACGAGACGGCGCGCCAGCGTGATCGTGGCATCGACCGTGAACGGGCCGAACACGATCGCAGGAAACCACAGCGGCCACAGGCCCGCGCGCCAGCCGATCAGCCCCAGCACAGCAGCGAGGAATCCGAGCGGTATCGATCCGGCGTCGCCCATGAACACACGTGCGGGCGGAAAGTTGAACAGGAGGAAAGCGGCGGCCGCTCCACAGACGGCAACCGATGCGGCGGCAAGGACGGGATGCGTTGCGATCGCCGCAGCCGCATACGCGCCGAATCCGATCAGCGCCATGCCGCCGGCAAGCCCGTCGGAGCCGTCCATGAAGTTGAACAGATTGGTGATCCATGCTACCGCGATCGCCAGCGCCATCACGAACACGAGCGGTACACCGGGCAGCAGCAGCCACACCGCTGCGAAGGCACAGGCCAGATGGCCGAGGAGACGGGCGGCGGCGGGTAGGTCGCGCCAGTCGTCCAATAACGACAATGCCATCAGACCGACGCCCAGCACAACGGTTTCATAGTAGCCCGCCCAGAATGCGATCGAAGCGAGCGCCGCCGGAATCATGGCGACGCCGCCGACACGAGGGGTTGGGTTGGCATGCAGTGAGCGATGATTGGGCCGATCGAGGAACCATTGCCGCGCGCGCGGCATCATCAACAGGCGCAGGCCGAGTCCGCACAAGATGAATGCGCTCAGGAATGGGCCGGCGAGGTTGAAGGTGATTGGCATGCGCTTTGAGTTGAGTGCGGCCGCGGCAATAAGGGCGTGTAGATCCGCGAATTATACCGCCGCGCTGTCGCCGGCTTGACGATACCATCGCGCGGTTGCCTCGAGGCCCTGTGCGGCTGAGTACGGCGGCATCCAGTCGAGCTCGCTGCAGATGCGCCGGCTGTCGACTTGCAGTGAGCCGATGAGCCGCTCGACGGCTGCGCGCCGGCCGATCATCGTGCCGCCCCATAGCAGCAACGC
>JBGQKF010000131.1:0-9858 GCA_041499435.1 Gammaproteobacteria bacterium | reverse complement strand
GGCGCGGTTTCGATCGGTTGGGGTTACTACCATACCCTGTCGAAGCAGACCCAGGCCTACATCATGGGGCAGTACATCAACAACCAGGACTTGAACATGTACACGGTCGCTGGTGGCACGGGTGTTCCGACCAACCTGGGTGCGACCATCTACGCCGTCACGGTTGGCTTGAAGCACAGCTTCTAATAAAAACGAAATCAGAACGTCGCTCAACGGGCGCCTTCGGGCGCTCGTTTTTTGTTGATCAATCCCCCAACTCCGCGGACGGCTTTGCCTCCAGCTTGTCGAAGTGTGCGCGCAGCTTTTGCAGCGTTGCCTCGAATGCTCCGAGCCGCTCTGTTTCCTGCGTAACCACGGCCGCAGGTGCCCGCTCGACGAATGATGCGTTGGCGAGCTTGGCTCTCGCTTTTGCCGCCTCGCCCTCGACACGTGCGATCTCTTTCTGCAGCCGCGCTTTCTCCGCATCGATATCGACTTTGATCTCGAGCATCAAGCGGATGTCGCGGACTACAGCGGTGGGCGCCTCGCTGTCTGGCAGAGCATCTACGATGCTCGTCTGCGAGAGGCGAGCCAGGCTTTGGATGTAAGGGAACAGCGGTACGAGCTCGCCTTGCGCGCCCACTGCCAGGAGCGGCACGCGCTGACCTGGCGGCAGCTCGATCTCGCTGCGCAGCGTCCGGCAAGCCGTGGTGAGCTCCTTGAGCAGGGTCATCCGATCGATCGCTGTCTGATCGATTTTTGCCGCCTCCGCTTGCGGGTATGGCGCGAGCATGACGCTTTCACCGCCACGACCTGCCAGCGGTGCCACCTTTTGCCACAGCTCCTCGGTGATGAAGGGGATGATCGGATGAGCGAGCCGCAAGATGGCTTCGAGCACCCGCAGCAGCGTGCGACGGATGCCTCTCTGGTGCGCTGGCGAATCGGTCTGCAGCTGGACCTTGGCGAGCTCGACATACCAATCGCAGTACTCGTCCCATACCAGCGCATAGATCGCCCGCGCCGCCAGGTCGAAGCGGTAGTCGCGAAAGCCCGCCGCCACCGTCTGCTCGGCTTCCTGCAATCGGCTCACCATCCACCGGTCGACAAAGGTGAGCTCGACCGCCTCCGCGTCATCCAATCCGCAGTCCTTGGCTTCCGTGTTCATCAGCACGAAGCGCGTGGCATTCCACAGCTTGTTGCAAAAGTTGCGGTAGCCTTCGCAGCGACTGAGATCGAAGTTGAGCGTGCGGGCAAACGTTGCGAGAGAAGCGAAAGTGAAGCGCAACGCGTCGGCTCCGAATGACGAAATACCATCGGGAAAGTTCTTACGCACGTAGCGCTCGATCTTCTCGCGATGCTCCGCCCGCAGCAGTCCGACGGTCGATTTCTCCACGAGGTCGGGCAAGCCGATGCCGTCGATCAGGTCGATCGGATCCAGGGTGTTGCCCTTGGACTTCGACATCTTCTGTCCCTCGGCGTCGCGCACGATGGCGTTGATGTAGACGTCGCGGAACGGGACCTGGCCGGTGAAGTGCAACGTCATCATGACCATCCGGGCGACCCAGAAAAAGATGATGTCGAAGCCGGTGACCAGCACCGAGGAGGGCAGAAACAGCTCGAGATCTTTGGTCTCATCCGGCCAGCCCAGGGACGTGAACGGTACCAGCGCCGAAGAGAACCAGGTATCGAGGACATCGCTCTCGCGCCGCAGAGCGCCGGAGTAACCGCGCCGCGCCGCCTGCTCGCGAGCTTCCTCCTCTGAGCGGGCGACGTAGATGTTGCCGGGATCGTCGTACCAAGCGGGAATCTGGTGTCCCCACCATAGCTGACGCGAGATGCACCAGTCTTGAATATTCTCGAGCCAGTGGTTGTACGTCGTGCTCCAGTGCTCGGGATAGAATTTCACGCGACCATCGGCCACGGCTTGCAGCCCCTGGGCCGCCAATCCATCCATCCGCACGAACCATTGATCCGTCAGCATCGGCTCGACGATCGTGCCGGTGCGCCCCGAGCGCGGAACCTTGAGCGTATGGCTCTTTTCGGATCGCAACAGTCCTTGCGCCTGCAGATCGGCCAGCACGCGCTTGCGGGCTGCGAAGCGATCCAGTCCTCGGTAGGGCTCCGGAGCCTGATCGCTGATCTTGGCATCGAGCGTGAGGATGTTGATGAGTGGCAGCTGATGACGCTGCCCCACCTGATAGTCATTGAAGTCATGCGCCGGCGTGATCTTCACGCACCCGGTGCCGAACTCAGGATCGACGTAGTCATCAGCGATGATCGGGATGGTGCGTCCGGTGAGCGGCAACGCAACCGATTTCCCAATGAGAGCGCGATAGCGCTCGTCATGCGGATTCACCGCGACAGCGGCATCGCCCAGCATCGTCTCGGGACGCGTGGTCGCAACGACGACTGCGCCATCGCCCTCGCTCAGCGGATAGCTGATCTCCCAGATCTTGCCCGACTCTTCCTCGCTGTCGACCTCGAGATCGGATACCGCGGTTCCCAGAACCGGATCCCAGTTCACCAGCCGCTTGCCGCGGTAGATCAGCCCTTCCTCATACAGCCGCACGAACACCTCGACGACGGCACGCGACATGCGCGCATCCATCGTAAAGTAGCCCGCGCTCTGACCTTCGGTATCTGCGTAGGTCCAGTTGGCCGATGCGCCGAGGCGGCGCATCTGGCGGGTGATGGTCGATCCGGACTGCTGCTTCCAGGCCCACACGCGCTCGACGAAGCGCTCGCAGCCGAGGTCGTGGCGCGTGATGCCCTCGGCCTCGAGCTGGCGCTCGACCACGATCTGTGTCGCGATGCCGGCGTGGTCGGTGCCCACCACCCAGTTGGTGTTCAAGCCACGCATGCGATGGTAACGAATCAACGCATCCATCAGAGTCTGCTGGAATGCGTGGCCCATGTGCAGGGTACCGGTGACGTTGGGCGGGGGCAGCTGGATGCAGTACGCCGGATGATCCGGGGACAAACTGGCGCGGAAGTAGCCGCGCGATTCCCAGATGGGATACCAGTGACGCTCGATTGCGTGCGGCTCGAAGCTCTTGGCGAGTTCCATCACAAACCAATACAAACAAAAAATTATAACGCAGGAGCGCCATGCGCCGGGACCTGAGGAAAATCGCGAGCGCCCCCGATCATCGGCGCCGGCGCCGGCAAGATGGCAGCGCTAACTAAGAACGTGAGGTGCCCTGGCGGCTCGTGACGCTCAGCAACGCTTCGAACGAAGCTGGGCCGAGCACCTGTTCCACCGACTCGCGAACCACGATGGGTAAGATGGCGCGCAGTTCCTGCGCCACGCGCGTGAATGCCGGATCCACCGCTACCGCGCCGAGCCGCACGTTGTCCGCCAGTGCTGCTTCCAGCTCCTGATCCAGGCGCTGGCGCAGGCGCAGATAGAGCGCGACCTGCAGCTGCCGCCGTGCCTGGGCGAGCGGCCCAGAAAGCTGCGCGGCGGCGATCACTTCGTCGATCGCATCCTGCAGTACCGGGATATCGGTAGACGCCTGTGTGGTTTGCGACTCGACCGGCTCGGTGAGCATCGGTACGACGTCGGGCTGCGGTCGGTGCCCCGGTCCCTGATGTTTCTGGATCAGCGAATCGAGCTTGCTGAACAGATCGGTGGCAGCGTCGCTCGCCTCGTCTTCGCCCTGACCTTGCGCAGCGGGATCGCGGCTCATCGGCTTTTAGTTGCCTTTGCTCATGTCGTGATTGCGAATCTCATAGCCGCGATCGCGATAGAAGCGATAACGGCCGCGCGCCAGCTCGCGATCGGCATCGTCCCCGGTCACGATCTCGATCACGCGTTCGAAGCGGCTGAACAGTGCAGGACATTGTGCGTGCAAATTGATGAGCACCTGCTCGTGAACGATCGGTTCCGCGACATGGTCGACGATGATCGGTGTGACGGAAGCGAGCCGGTGACTGCTGCGGCAATGAGGCAGAAACCCGATCGCGGGGTGAATCCAGAGCAACTTGTCCATCTGTTCGGTGGTCTCAACGTCGGGCGTCAACACCAGCACATGCAGCTTGTGCACGAGCGCCTTGGCTGCGAGCGTGCAAGCGGTCTGCAGCTTGTTGTCCACGTGGATATAGAAATCGACCTGAGTCATCGCTCAGCAGAAGCTTTCGCAGCCTTCCATCTCAAAGGACACCGGCGCGTTGCATGAGAAAGGTCGTCAGCATCGGCACCGGTCGCGCCGTCGAGCCTTTGTCTTTGCCCGATCGCCATGCCGTGCCCGCTATATCCAGATGAGCCCATCGATAATTCTCCGTGAAGCGCGCGAGGAAGCAGGCTGCTGTAACGCTCCCCGCGGGACGCCCGCCGATATTCGCCATGTCCGCGAACGGGCTCTTGATCTGCTCCTGGTAGTCGTCCCACAGCGGCATGCGCCAGGCGCGATCGCCCGATTCCTGTCCGGCTGCGAGCAGATGCTCGGCCAGCTGTTCGTCGTTCGCGTAGAGACCGGAGGCTACGGCGCCCAGCGCAATGACGCAAGCGCCGGTAAGGGTAGCTATGTCGATCACGGCGGCCGGCTCGAAGCGCTCGACATAGGTGAGCGCGTCGCACAGGATCAAGCGGCCCTCAGCATCGGTATTGAGAATCTCGATGGTCTGCCCCGACATGCTGGTCACGATATCGCCCGGTTTGATGGCATCGCCGTCGGGCATGTTCTCGCAGCTCGGAATCACACCCACCACATTGATGGGAAGCCCCATCTGCGCCACCGCTTTGATGGTCCCCAGCACGCTGCCCGCTCCGGACATGTCGTATTTCATCTCATCCATCTCGGCGCTCGGCTTGATCGAGATCCCGCCGGTGTCGAAGGTGATGCCTTTGCCGACCAGAGCGACCGGCTTGGCTTTCTTCTCTCCGCCCTGGTACTGGAGCACGATAAACTTGGGCGGTTCGCGGCTGCCTTTCGTGACAGCGAGCAGGGCGCCCATGCGCAATTTTTCCATCTCGGCGCGGTCGAGCACCTGACAGCGCAGCTTGTACTGCTTGGCGAGCTCGGTTGCGGTACGCGCGAGATAGGAAGGTGTGCAGATGTTGCTTGGCAGATTGCCCAGATCTTTCGCGAGGCTCATGCCGTCGGCGAGCGCGCTTCCCTGGGCAAGCCCGGCTTCCAGCGCGCGATTGGGTTTACCCATGACTCCCAGCCCGAGCCGCAGGCGTCGGCGCTGGTTGTTCTTGCTCTTGAGCGCGTCGAAGCGGTAGCTGGCATCGCCTGCTGCCGTGGCGAACTGCAAGGTGTTCCACGCCGCGCTGCGGCCTTGCACATGGAGCTCGGCGACATAAAACAAGGCGTCTTCGGCACCGCTTTCGCCCAGCGCACGCACGGCGGCACGCACCGCATCGCGCAACTGGCGTGCGCCGAAATCGGCCGGTTTGCCCAGCCCGAGCAGAAGGACACGCCGGGCCGCGACGCCTTCGATGGCAGGCAGCAGCAGCGTGGAGTTGAGCTTGCCCTCGAAGTCGCCTTGGCGCACGATCGCTTTGATGCGGCCCTGCGCTGCGCGATCGAGCGCGGTTGCGGCATCGCTCAGTCGTCGGGGCTCGAAGATCCCGACCACGACGCAACCGGCCTTCTGCTTTTCCGGGGTTCCGACTTTTGTGCTAAATTCCACGTAGACTCCTTGTTTTCATCAATGAATTTAGTCTCTTAAGGACCGACCATTATCACTTCAGCGTTCTCCAAAAGTCAAAGCGGGCGCAAATGATTTTCATGCGCACGACGCTGCGCGAGTTCACTGCAAACGGCATCGCCGTTTTTCTGGTCCTCCTCGTGATCACCTTCACGACGCAGCTGATCCGCTTCCTCGGGATGGCGGCAGTCGGCGGAATTCCGACCGACGCTGTGTTTGTTCTTCTGGGCTTCTCCGCGCTGGTTTACCTACCGGTCCTGCTGTCCGCTGCGTTGTTTCTATCGGTGCTCTTGAGCGTGACGCGCGCCTACCGGGATTCGGAGATGGTGGTCTGGCAAAGCTCGGGCTTGAGTGTGGTCGGGTGGTTCGGCCCGGTGCTGTTGTATGCAATCCCGATCGTATTGCTGGTGTCGCTCCTGAGCTTTTATCTCACACCCTGGGCGCTCGGCAAGACCGAGCAGTATCGGCATCAATTGGCGAATCGGGACGACGTATCCTCCGTGGCGCCTGGAGTATTCAAGGAGTCCAAGAATGGCGAGCGCGTATTCTTCGTCGAAAAGCTCAGCAGCGATCTGCGGCAGGTCGCCAATATCTTCGTGCACTCCTCGCAGAATCAGCGCAGCAGCGTGATGGTGGCCAAGCGCGGCTACACGGAGCTCAAGGATAACGGCGATCGCTATCTCGTGTTGATCAACGCGCGCCGCTACGAAGGCACACCTGGCCAGGCCGACTACAAGGTGGAGCACTCTGATCGCTACGCGTGGCGCATCGAGGAGAAAGAAAGCACTACTACTACCTTCTTCCCTTCGCAGAAGTCGCTTTCCACACGCCAGCTCATCGAAAACCCGACGCATCTCAATCTTTCCGAGCTGAGCTGGCGAGTCGGACTGCCGATTTCGGCGTTGGTCCTCGCATTCCTGGCGATTCCGTTGTCTGCGGTCAATCCGCGCACCGGACGCTTCTTCAATGTGCTGCTCGCCGTCTTCCTGTACATGATCTACAGCAATCTGATCAGCATCTTCCAGGCATGGGTCGCGAAGGGCAACCTGAAGCCTGTGCTGGGCATGTTCGGCGTGCACGCCGTAATGACAGTGCTGCTGGTCTTTTTAGTCTATCGCCGCGTGTTCGGGTTGCGGCTGCGCTGGCGCACATGAGCGTCCTGCGAGGTTACCTTTCTCGCCAGGTCGCCGGTGGCATCGTACTGGTGCTGACCGCGCTGATCATGTTGTTCGCTTTCTTCGATCTCATCTACGAACTGAAGGATGTCGGCGTGCAGGGCTATCGGCTCACGGCGGCCTTGACCTTTGTAGCGCTCAGCCTGCCGGGCCACCTCTACGAGCTGCTGCCGGTTGCCGCACTGATCGGCACGCTGTTCGCCATGGCGCAGCTGGTGATTCATTCCGAGTACGCCGTCATGCGGACCTCAGGTATGTCGATCCTCGCGCTGGCATTGAGTCTGATGCAGATCGGGCTGGTGTTCGCAGCGGCGACCTTCGTCACCGGGGAATTCCTCGCCCCGGCATCGGAAGAGACGGCGCAGAAACTGCGTCTCAAGCAAAGCAGCAGCGTGGTGGCGCAGGCGTTTCGCTCCGGACTGTGGGTGAAGGATGAGAGCGCCTTCGTAAACGTCGCGCGTGTGCTCTACGATGCCACCTTGCAGGATGTGCGCATCTACAACTTCGACGACCAGTACCGGTTACGCTCGATCAGCCAGGCTCGCGAGGGCAAGTTCGTGCACGAGAACCTCTGGGTCCTGAAGAATGTGGTGCAGACCAAGTTCGATGAAAACCATACGTCGGTCGCCGCTTATGCCACCCTCGAGTGGCGCTCGGTGTTGACGCCCAGCATTCTCTCCGTGCTCCTGGTGCCTCCGGAAAAGATGTCGCTGTGGACCCTGTTCTCCTATGTCCAGCATCTGCGCGAGAACCGTCAGGAGTCCGCCCGCTATGAGATCGCTCTGTGGAACAAAGTCGTATACCCGGTGGCGGTGCTGGTCATGATGATCCTGGCGCTGCCGTTCGCATATATGAACGTGCGCGAAGGCGGAGTGAGCACCAAGATCTTCGCCGGCATCATGCTCGGGCTCGGGTTTCATCTGCTGAATCGCCTGTTCGGCCACCTGGGGCAACTGGCTGCCTGGCCGCCCCTGGTGGCCGCGGTGCTTCCCACCGTCGCATTCCTGGCGCTGGCGCTGTTGCTGATCCACATGCTGGAGCGCAGGTAGCGGGTCTCGCTCAGCTGCTCGGTGGTCCTGAGGTGATGCCGTGCTCGACCAATCTGGTGTTGCACAGACGATCGTGCAGAAACTGCCGGTCGCGATCGAAGAACGCCCACCAGAATCCCGCGCCGAGCAGCAATACACCCCACAGCGCGATCAGGAAGCGCGCGAGCGCCTGACGCAAGCGGATCGGTGCACCATCGGTGGCAGCCAATCGAATGCGCCACGTCTTCATCGCCAACGTCTGGCCGCCGTGCATCCAGCAGTAAATGAAATAGGCGGCGAGCACACCTACCAGCCAGAGCTGAAACAAAGGTCGTTTGAGCGGTCCCTGCACGCCTTGTGTGAGCGAGAGGAACAGGTAAGACGAAATGAAAAGCACGGGAACCAGGAGCAGGGCCTCGTATGCAACGCTCACCAGGCGCCGCAGCAACCCGGCGCGGTTGACCGGCGCACAGCCGCCTTGCACGGACCGAAGATGGGATTGCTCGAGTTGCAAAGGTCTGCGAAAGTGCGGTGGCTCTGCGCTCCAATGCGCAGGCAGCGCTGTGGTCAGTCGAGGTCGAATGCGCGCGTATTCTGCTTCGCGGAGCGGCCGGGGTGAGCCTGACGCAGCTTGTGTTTCTCCTGCTCCGTCAGCTTATCGTACTCGCTCCATTTGCGGCGGATCTCCTCGCGCTTCTCGGGCGGAAGGTTCTGAATCTTCCTGTAGCGCTCGCGGACCTCGGCGCGCTCCTGCGGAGTGAGGCTCGCCCACTGTTTCATCTGAGATTGCAGCCGGGCCTGCTTCTGCGGCGTCATCTTCGGATAGTGCTTGGCGATCTCGACCCACTTGACGCGCCGGGGACCTTCGATGCTTGCCCAGTCGTTGGCGAGCGGGGCCAGGATCTGCTGCTGCTCCGGGGTGAGCTGTGACCATTCCGGTCCATGAACCGGAGCCGCGCCCTTTGCCGCTGGCGCATCGAACGGGAGCGCAAGCGCGAGCAACAAGACGACGATTATTCGGTAGTGGGATGGTGCAGCCAAACCTCGAACCCCTGGTCCAGGTACGCCGTCACCGGGAGCTCGTCGCTCAACACCTGGGCATCGAGCTCCGCCAGATCGATCTTGCTGGTGTTCTGGATCGTGTGCTGCCACATCACGAGACCCGAGAGTGTAACGATCACCGCGAACAAGGGAACGAGCAGGCGTCGCGACAGTAGAGACGGGCCCACGGCGGGCGCCGCCTCATCCAAGCCGTCGCGCAATCGCGACAGAGCCTTTTCGCGCGCCAGCCGCAGACGATAGACGGTACCTGGGGCCAGGTCGTCCAGCCCCCGGTCCAGGTGACCCGCAATGCGCTCAGCCAAGTCCTGTTCGTTCATAGCCCTATGCCTCTCGCCTTGAGGAACGCCGCCAATGCGTGAGTCGCCCGGGAGCAGTGAGTCTTTACACTGCCTTCCGAACAACCCATCGCCTGCGCAGTCTCCTGTACGTCGAGTTCTTCCCAGTAACGCAGGAGAAAAGCCTCCCGTTGACGTGCCGGCAACGCCTGCAGCCCCTGTTCGATGAACCGAACGATCTGGCGCCGTGCCAGCTCGCTGCTCGGCTCCGGATAAACCCCAGGGCTGTCGTCCACCCGCAGGGTATCGAGCGGGTCGTACTCCTCTTCATCCTGTTTTCCCTGAAGGGAAGACAGCAGGGTGGTCCACAACGACCGGACTTTCTGTCGCCGGTAATGATCCCGGATCGTATTCTGGAGGATTCTTTGAAACAGCAGGGGAAGCTCGGCAGCCGGCTTCGCCCCGTAGCTCTGGGTCAGTTTCAACATGGCGTCCTGCACCAGGTCCAGCGCGAGATGCTCATCGCGGACCGCGAACACCGCCTGCTTGAAAGCCCGGCGCTCGACCTCCGCCAGGAAGGTCGCAAGCTCTTTTTCCGTTGCCAGAGGAGATCGCCCCGGTTGGTATGTTGCTCGCGCGACGAGAGTTGAGCCCGGATAGTAGCAAAATGCCTTCATGCCGTGC
>JBGQKF010000130.1:0-9877 GCA_041499435.1 Gammaproteobacteria bacterium | reverse complement strand
GATTACACAGGTCGCGATCAGCATCAGCAGGCACGTCTTCATCGGCATCAGCAACGCGAACCAGCCTGCGAGCGCGGGCACGATGCTCCAGGTCATGAAGACGCCGCGGTCCTGCTCGGTCATTTCCGGATGCAGCAGCGCCACGCCCCAGTGCACTGCGCCCAGAAAACTGCAGATGATGGCGGCGTACGAGCTCAGCCAGTTCAGCAGCGCTGGCGTGTAGGCTTCAGGCGCGGCCCACACTGCACCGGAGAGCACAACAAACGGCACCAGCCCGCCGGCGCCGATCCAGAACGGCACTTTGGGTATGGGCGGGCGCATTATCGGGTCGGTCATGTATGTGCTTCCCGGGCTAGGATCGTAGCATCGCATGCGTGCGGTTAGGCTCGCGATTGTAGCAATACCCGAAGCGGTGTCGGGGACTACCACTCGATCGGTTGCGAAGCCGCGTCGCGGTGCAGATGGGCGATGTTGCGTGCCGCCTCCGGCTGCGCCAGGTAGCGGCTGATCAGGCGATAGTGGTCGATGTCGAAATCGGGCAGGGCGCGAAGTTGCATCAGCTCGACGAGCTCCGGATCGGTGCGGGCGGAACCGATGTAGCGCCAACGATCGAGCACGTGTACCTCACTCATTGCGCGATAGGGATCGGCTTCGCGGACCGCAATCGCGCCGGGAAACGGCCAGGGGCCCAGGCGCAAACGCGCGAGCGCGCTCATCAGCCGCGCGGTATGGAGGACCGGATTCTCTTTGCCGATGCACGCGCCCGCGCACGATCCGGCGGCATGGAAAGAACACGGGCCCGGGCCCGATTCCAGTCCCGCGAGAATTCCGCACAGAGATTGCGCGCGCACGACGCCGCGCAGCGCGGCGAGCGCATCGTTGCGGCTGCGAAAGATGCCGTAACGCGGCTCGCGCTCTGCACCCACCGCATGGGTCAATTCCAGCAGGCTGACGCCATGCTCCGGGCTCCAGTTCAAGGTCCAGGCTTCGCCCAGATTACGCCGGCGGTTGTAGCGCGGCTGCAGACTGCGCAGCAACGACAGCTCGCGCAGCGCGGCCCCCAGCTCGCCCACGGTCTCGGTCCACTCCAGCGTTGCACTGTGCAAGTGCTGGAGATGCTGATGGCGTGCGCCTTCGCCTTCGAGATCGGCGAGGATGCGCGAGCGCAGGTTCGCGCTCTTGCCCGCATACAGCGCGCTGCCGTCGCTGTCGTAAAACACATAGACGCCGGGCTCGTTCGGCACGCGCAGTGCGATCTGGGCGGTCTCGCCGCGCGTTTGCGCAGGCAGTTGCAGCACCGCCTCGATCGCCGCGGTAACCTGTTCGGGTGCGACGCGCACCTTGATCTCCCGTGCAAACGACCAGATCACCTGCGCGTCGGGCAGCGCCCGATGGCGTGCCGAGCAGGAGATGGCGAAGCGCTCCATGATGCTGTCGAGATTGTGATGTCGGTGCTCGGGGAACAAGCAGCGCGACAGGCGCACCGTGCACAGTACGCTGGAGCTGAACAGAATGCCGATCCGACGGAACTCGGCGCGCAGGAAGTTATAGTCGAAGCGCGCGTTGTGCGCGATCAGCAGTCGCGCGTCGAGCCGGCGCTGCAACTCCTGGGCAATGTCGGCAAAGCTCGGTGCGGCGGCCACCATGTCGTCGCTGATTCCCGTGAGCGCGGTGATACCGGCCGGGATGGCTTTACCTGGATTCACCAGCGTGCTCCATTCGTCCACATATTCGCCGTCCACCACCTCGATCAGTCCGACTTCGGTGATGCGATCGCGATCGGCGCTGGCGCCAGTGGTTTCCAGGTCGAGAAAAACGACTGCGGAGTCGAACATGGGAGGATATTACGCGACTCGAGAGTGAAGGGTGAAGGGTGGAGGGTGGAGAGTGAAGGGCGAACAGCGCGGCGATACGTGAGCGGCGCGCGAACACGAACCATCACGCCCGCGCTATCATGTGCCCGAAGTCATAACAACTGATATGCGTGCGTAGCGGCGCGCACATCTACAGGAGAGAATAGTGACGGCTCTCGAACTCGCCCTCGATGAGCGCTCTGCGCTGCCCGATGATCATGAACACGCGACTCTGGTCGGGCGGGCCTGGGTGCCCGGCCCGCTCGCGGGTCCGAGCCCGGTGCTCATCTCCAGAGGCAAGGTCTACGATCTGTCTCAGGTGGTGCCGACCTCCGCGGATCTCATCAACAGTGAAGATCCTGCAGAATTGGCGCGCTCCGCGGCGGTCAGCGGACGCGCATCGCTCATCGGCCAGGCGGGCGAGGTGCTCGCGAATTCCGCCAGCGATCGGCGCAATCCGGATCGTCCGTATCTTCTGAGTCCGGTGGATTTGCAGGCGGTGCGCGCGTGCGGCGTGACTTTTATCGGCAGCATGCTCGAACGCGTGATCGAGGAGCGTGCCAAAGGCGATCCGGCGGGCGCAGAAGCCATTCGCAAGAATCTGCTGGTGGAGATCGGCGGCGAGTTGCGTGCGATCAAGCCTGGTTCCGCGGAGGCGATGCGCGTGAAGGCGTCGCTGGTGAAGCGCGATATGTGGTCGCAGTATCTGGAAGTCGGCATCGGCCCGGACGCCGAAGTGTTCAACAAAGCACAGCCGATGTCGGCGGTGGGCACGGGAGCCGAGATCGGGGTGCTGGAGGCATCATCGTGGAACAACCCTGAGCCCGAGCTGGTGCTGGTGGTGAATGCCAAAGGCAGCGTGGTCGGGTGCATGCTGGGCAACGACGTCAACTTGCGCGACCTCGAGGGTCGCAGCGCCTTGCTGCTCGGCCGTGCCAAGGACAACAACGCGAGCTGCGCGCTGGGTCCGTTCATCCGTCTGCTCGATCGCCACTTCACGGTGGACGATCTGCGGCGTACGCGTATCGACATTCGGGTACAGGGCGCCGACGGGTTCAGCTTGGAGGGCAACTACAGCTTGACGCAGATCAGCCGGGATCCGCTCGATCTGGTGGCGCAGGCCGTGAACCGCAATCATCAGTATCCCGATGGCATCGTACTGTTCCTCGGCACAGCCTTCGCGCCGGTGCACGATCGCGGCGAGCCCGGCCGCGGATTCACGCACAAGCTCGGAGATATAGTGACCATCCGATCGGGGACCCTGGGGGCCCTGTCCAATCGCATCAACTATTGTCATCGCATCGCGCCTTGGACGTTCGGGGTGAGCGAGCTGATGCGCAATCTGAGTGCGAGGGGGTTGATCTAACCTGCGAACTTCGAGCCTGCTGGCGGCTCAGCCCTGAAATCGCTTGACCGGACGGGTACGACCGCGTACAAGAGGCTAGGGTCACTCACTAACGTTTGGCGCGCGCGTTGTACTGTTCTCAAAAATTCTTGGGGCTGGCGGTCGAGCGCATCGTTCATGAATCATTCTTACGGAAGACATGGTATGACTGTCAAGGTCAAGATTACAGGCACGATCAAATGGCTCAACGAAGCCAAAGGCTTCGGATTGATTACGCCCGATGGCGGGGGCAAGGATCTGTTCGCGAATTTCCCTGTGCGGGGACGCGACGACAAACCCGGGGGGCTCAAGGTCAAGCAGAAGGTCTCCTATGACTTGAGAGCGGGTCCGGACGGCGACCAGGCGGTGAATGTCAAGACGATCGTGACGTAGATAGGCTTTGAGCGCCGGGCCGCGTCACTAGTGCGGGTATTCGGCGCAGCGCTGTCGCCTTGAACGACAGCAGCGCGCTTCGCGCAACCGGTCCTGAGGAATGCATGGACACGCGTGAGCGATGCGAGTAGAGTGTTAGGGCTCACCGGTTGCAGCGTGGGAGACATTGGTAGACGTCTTCTTCGAAATTTGCGCCTGACTTAGGCGCTGCATCTGGGGTCGAGCCAGACGCGCGGTCTGCGCGGATCGGTTGTCGCACAACCGGCCCTTTTACCTCCTAGATTGCCGTCGGCTACGGCAACTTCAGCAACTCAGCATGCGTTGACGTGTCGTGAGCGAGAACGTTGCTTGCGCATGCCGCCAGGACGTGATGTCTTCGACTTCGAGCGGTGCGTCACACCGAGCCGCTCGGTTCGCCGCAAGCTCACCTACCTTTTCGTGTAGCCGGAAGCAGAGAGCTCACACGAATATTCGAGGCCCTATGATCAATCTACATGTAACCGTCTGGCTGCTGACCGGTAGTGTGATCGGGTGGCTCACTGTTCTCGAGAGACATTTCAGCATGCCCGCATTGCTTGCGTCGCTCAGCTTTGCGATAGGTGCATTCGTGATATTCGGCTTGATTCGTCGGCAGCCCACGACCTGACCCTACGCGCCGACCCCCCGTACTGAGATCGATTCGTTCGTCCCCCTCAAGGCCGCTCACATTGAATAGCGCTCCAGCGGAACTTCAGCATGAACCACACGGCGGCCTCATTGCGCGTCGCTATATCGAAAGCATCTTCGATGGCACTGAGCCCGGCCAAGTCTTGGCGATCCTCAATCGCTTTCTGACTGATTTCGCCGCTTCGCAGTCCGCACGCCAGAGTCCCCGGCAGCTGTGCCCCGATCAGATTGGATCGGTCGCTGAACTGGACAGCTGGTTGATCCGGGTGCGGATCGAAGCTGAGCGGCGAGAAGCCGAACCGAGTTCGGGAAACCCTGACCTGTTGCTGCTCAAGGGAATGCTCGACGCGGCCAGCAGGCAGATCAAAACATTCGCCAGCCGATAGCACGGTGCGGCTTCGGCGGCACTTATACCTCACGGAGCGCGTGTGTTCCCTTTGACCAGAGCACGTTCTGGCGGCGCACGGCACCACAAGGATCTTGATGAGCAACTCGCAAGCGGCGCGGCAGGTTTTCCATCTTTTCCTCATCAAACCCTCGCATTACGACGATGACGGCTACGTGATTCAGTGGGCACGCTCATCCATTCCTGCCAATACGTTGGCGGCGTTATACGGGCTTGCACGCGACTGCGCCGAGCGCAGCGTTCTCGGCGAGAACGTGGAACTGCGCATCACGATCTGGGATGAGACCAACACCCGTATCGAGCCCGCGAAAATCATCCGACAGATCCGCAGGTCAGGGGGCCGCGGGCTGGTTGGTCTGGTCGGCGTGCAGACCAACCAGTTCCCCCGGGCGGTCGATCTCGCCCGGCCTTTGCGTGCGGCAGGCATCTCGGTGTGCATCGGCGGCTTCCATGTGAGCGGCTGCATCTCGATGCTGCCGGACTTGCCGCCTGAGCTGCGCGAAGCGATGGGCCTGGGCATCGTGCTCTTTGCCGGCGAGGTCGAGGGTCGTCTGGATGCTCTGCTCAATGCCGCCTATCACGGCACGCTCGAGCCGCTCTACAACTTCATGAAAGACCTCCCGAGCCTGGAGGGGGCGGCGGTACCATTCCTGCCGATCGACGTCGTGCGCCGCACCTCCGGGATGCGCACCAGCTTCGATGCAGGCCGCGGCTGTCCGTTCCTCTGCAGCTTCTGCACGATCATCAATGTCCAGGGCCGCAAGTCGCGCAGCCGCAACGCCGACGATGTGGAGAGCATCGTGCGGACCAATCTGGCACAGGGCGTTCGCAACTTCTTCATCACGGACGACAACCTCGCGCGGAACGAGAACTGGGAAGCGATTTTCGATCGCCTGATCAAGATGCGGGAAGACGAAGGGGAGCGCTTCTATATCGTCGCGCAAGTCGACACCATGGCGCACAGAGTGCGCGGTTTCATCGAGAAAGCGGGCCGGGCGGGCGTCAATCGCGTGTTCATCGGCCTGGAGAACATCAACCCCGACTCGCTCAAGGGCGCCAGGAAGGGCCAGAATCAGATTACCGAATACCGCACTATGCTGCAGGCTTGGCACTACGTGGGCGCACTCACGTACGCGGGTTACATTCTCGGGTTCCCGGGCGATACGCCGGCTTCGATCGAGCGTGACATCGGCATCATCCAGCGCGAGCTGCCGATCGATCTGCTGGAGTTCTTCATTCTCACGCCTTTGCCGGGCTCAGCCGACCACAAGAAGCTCTATCTCGCCAACGTGGAGATGGAGCCTGACATGAATAAGTACGACGTCGTGCATGTCACCACCGCTCATGCCACCATGACCAACGAAGAACTGCTCGACATCTATCACAGAGCCTGGGACCTCTACTACTCGCCCGAGCACGTGGAGACGGTGCTGCGCCGCGCGCAAGCGTGGGGCTACGATCCGGGCAACATGATGATGAAGCTGCTGCTGTTCCACGCTGTCCCGAGGCTCGAGCGCGTCCATCCATTGGAAGGCGGTCTGTTTCGACGCAAATTCCGGCGGGATCGACGGCCTGGCATGCCGCTGGAGAGTCGCTCTGCTTTCTACGCCCGCTACGCCTGGGAGATATTGTCCAAGCACGTGCGCTTCGCCGGTATGTATTTGCAGTATCGCCGCGCACTCTCGCGCGTGATCCGGGACGACGCTCTCTATATGGACATCGCGATGACGCCGGTGGAGCAGGCGGAATTCGAGATGCTGGAGATGTACAGCGCGACTCGCGGGGCGAAGTCGCTAGTCGAGAAGCAACGGCGACGTGCCGCCGCGCGCGCTGATGCGCTACCCGCGGAAGAAATATGATCCGCCGGGGCTTAGCCGGCAGCAAATAAAAAGGCCCGGCAAGCCGGGCCTGATGCATCGCCGGGCGCCTTACGCCGGGCGGATCTTGGTAGCCTGCGGTCCCTTCGGGCCGTTGGTCACCTCGTAGGTGACGCGCTGGGCCTCTTTCAGCGTTTTGAACCCGGCGTCCTGAATTTCCGAAAAGTGGGCGAACAAGTCCTTGCCCCCGTCGTCGGGTGTGATGAAACCGAAACCTTTTTGGTCGTTGAACCACTTAACCGTACCTGCATTCATACTTGTCTTCCTGAAAGTCGTGAGGGCTCGCGCCCGAAATAGTGCAGAAGCTTCAAGAGGAGAAAAAACAAATGGGCGAGTTGGCTGCGCGAGTGCGCCTCGGAGACCTGCTGCTTCAACGCTCAAAGAATTCTACTCAAACACTTATACAGGGACATCCGCACCAAGTCAAAGCAATTCGCGCTGACGCGAAGCGGTCGACGCAATCCAGATTCCGCAGCCTACCGTGACCACGCCAACCGCGAGGTTGAGGGTAAGCGGCTCGCCGATCAGCACAGCGGCGAGTAAAGAGGCAGCGATCGGATTGATCGTCATCGTGTTCGCCACCCGCGTCGGTGTGGTGTGCTCGAGGGCATAGACCCACAAGTAAAACGAAGTGGCGCCGGAACTGCCCCCCAGAGCGCTCGAGGCAAGTGCCGCGACGATCCCGTTACGCTCGTTCGCATCCACGCAAGATGGTATTAGCGGATCAGGGCTTCAACGCTTTGTAGAGAAACGGCAGGCTCACGTCCATGCGGTAATCGATGTCGGAGTGGTCGTCGTCGAATTCCTCGTAGGTGTGGCGGATGCCGGCTGCACCGAGCCGCTTCGATAGAATGCGCGCGCCGTAATGGATGTGATACTGATCGCGCCAGCCGCAATCGATGTAGATGCCACGCAGCGATTTGAGCGCATCCCGGTGTCGCGCGACGAGATTGATCGGGTCGTGCTCGCGCCACCTGTTCCAGCGCTTCTCGATGAGCTCGCCCGATTCCAGATTGAACGGGACGCGAAAGCCAAGCGGCGTCCGTGGATCGGGATCGTAAGTGGCAGCCATACAAAGATTCATGATGCAATGGCCTTCGGCCGTCGTGAGCTTTTCCTTCTTCCAGACATACGAGAGGAAGCGTTTGATGCGCCCGTCGTCCAGCCCTTCGGCGAGGCCCGGGCGGCTCGCTTCACGGAGCGCGTCATAGGCCCCGGCTTTTCGTTTCGGTACACGGTGCTTGGCGAGCTCGTTGAGCGTGTTCGGCCAGTCGTGCCAGTAGACGAAGTCGAAATACGCGTCCCCGGAGTGATCGGCGATAGCGCCCCAGTACTTCGCGTACTTCATGGCGTGGACGATCGCGCCGTAGCCACCGGATGATTTGCCGAAGCAGCCGCGGTGTTCGCGGCTTGCCAGCGTGCGGAATTCGCGGTCGACAAAGGGAATGATCTCGCGCGTGAGGTAGTCGGCGTAACGGCCCATTGCCGAGGAGTTGATGTACTGGTTACCGCCGAGGGCGGTGAAGCAATCGGGAAAGACGAAAATCGTCGGGCCGATCTTCTGCTCGTGGATGAGGCGGGCCGCGCGCTCCGGCACGTTATCGCCGAACGGCTTCCAGTTGGTGTGCGCAAGACCCGAGCCGGTGAAGCCGACCAGGTCGTAGAGTACCGGGAAGCGGCGGTTGCCCGCGTCATATTGCGGCGGGAGCCACACCGCGAGCTTGCGGACGTGCGGATCACCGAGGGGATTGGCCTTGAGGATCTTCGACGTGTGTTCGAGTACGACCAGCGTGCCCGAGGGGAATTTGGGGCGTTTGAGGGCCATGGGGGTACCTTGCTCACGCGCCGGGGGAGGGCACCTTGCACATTCTCAGATCGAACGTTTCCCGGCTGAGCACATCGTCGTAGAGCTCGCGCAGGAAGCCCATGAACAGCGGCGTGTAGAACTCATTGTGATCGCTGATGATGGGTGCCTGCGTTCTCACGATCCAGTAAGGGCTGTCGGGATAGCCCTGCTCGTGTTTCAGCACCACGCCATCGCTGTATTGCCTCACCCACTGATTGGGTCTTCTCCCATACAGGTGTAACCACTCACAGAACTGTTTGTTGCGCTCGGCCCGCTCCGTCTTGAGCTCCACCTCGCCGATTTTCTTGATGTTGTCCGCATAGGGGCAGCTGCACGGCTGGACTTCCTTGGGGACTGCTGCCCGCTTGCTGTTCGGGTCCGGATCGACATGACCGATGGTCCGTCGGTCGGCCTGCTTTTCTTCCGCCTCGGTATAGCTGTATGGACTCTGCGATGGCGTTTTGCTCCCGCTGTAGCTTTCCAGCAGCGAGCCGAAGGTGCGGCCTAGCGGAAACGCGATCCGCGTGGCCTCGTCGTCCACGGAAGTAACGGCGACGAACACCGGTGTTTGCCTGGTTGGATATTGGCTGCGGGCTTGCGTGACGCTGTACACCGGCTCGTACCGTGAACCCTCGAAAGCCGGGTTGACCAGCACCACGAGATCGCCGAAGCCGTTTACGTAGTTGTTTGCCGGGTCGCCTCCATCGTCGAGAGCGTTGACGACCAGCGACTGCGCGATGGCGGAATACACGATTAGCCCGCCGAAGCTATGTCCCACCGTAATCAGGCGGGTGCCGGGCCGCTTTGCCTTCGCGTCGTCCGGGCCTTTCGTGGATTTGGCGGCGCCGGCAGGCGCGCCATTGATGTGCGTTTGAAAGTCGCGCAGCCGAGTCAGCAGCTCTCGGGTCGAGCCCAATGCGACACGGGTCGCCGCCTCCTTCCGGGTGTAGAAAGAGAGGTTCTCCCACACGTCGAGCCCTTGCATCGACAAACCACGCCAGCCGACATAAACGCCGACGACTCGGCGCATCGGCTGCCTCGTCTGCGTGCTATATTGGGCTTCGAGGCTGCTCACCTGCTGGAGCATGTCGCGGAAGCAGCACATGTTGCTGTCGCAAAAATCGGCGTTGTGCTTCCACCCATGCACGAACGTCACAATGATCATGTCCTGTTGCTTGCCGATCTCCTCGAGCTTGTTGAACAAGCGCTCCTGCTGCTCGCGATCGCGGAACCAGCCCTGGTCGTCGAATTCGACGACGCTCAGCAGGTAGTCCTTATGATCTTCGATCGAATATTTTCTGCAGTCCTCGGACACGGAAGCGGCGCCGAAGTCACACGCGCCGGTTTCCGATGACGCTTGCGTGCGTATCAGCTTGTTGGAGGTGCAGCCGGCCAAGACGAAACCACCGATGAAAAACCACGCCAATGCGCGCAACATGTGTCCTCCCCGTG
>JBGQKF010000129.1:0-9892 GCA_041499435.1 Gammaproteobacteria bacterium | reverse complement strand
GGTCGCGTCGCCAGCGACTGCGCGAGCGCCTTGCCGGTCCATGCCGTCTCGCCTGTGGCGAACGAAGACGAGGCGACCTGACCACCGGTATTTACGTCCACCGCGTACAGATAGCTGCCGGAGCTGCACGCCACTGACGACGGCTGATTGGTGGTAAAGACCAGCGTTCCGTAGGCGAGCGTTGGATCACCCACTAGCCGCTCGCCGGCCGGCAGGTCGAAGTACCAGCCGGAGCTGTTGTTCCAGTCGACGGCATCTGAGTTCACGTTGCGGATGCCCCCGGCCGCCACAGTGAGCGTCTTCTGCGTAAGCTTGCTTCGCAATGGCGAGATGAGCGGCGCTGCCGATCCGTTGTCCACCATCGCGTACACCGACTGTACCGCTGCGTTGGTGATGTCCGTATCGCCGAGCAACCGGCCGGTACCGACCAGCACCACACGTTTGTTGTTGATCATGGATAGCTCGGGCGCTGAAGTGATCGGCTGCGGATTGCCGATACCATCGGTAAGAGTCGCCAGCTTGGCCACAGACCAGCTTGCAGCACTCGAGGACGACAGATCGAAGCGCCACACGTTGCCCAGGTTGTCGCCCCCATAGACCTGCTCGACGGTGAGATCCTGCTGCCCGTTGGTGACGAAACCGGAGATCTGCCCGAGGTTCGCCTGATTGGCCGACGTACCGCCCGTGGTCACGAGATCGGCAAGTACCGCGCCGGTGCTCGCGTTGAGCACGAACAAGTGGCCTTGGGCATCGCCGGTGGTGTCGTTGTACCCCGAGGTGACCAGGACCACCCAGCCATAGGCACGCGTCTTCACGATGAGCGGCTTGCCGAAGCTGTAGCCCAGATTGTTCGCCACCCCCGCAGCGGTCGTCGCGTTGGGAAACTCCCAAAGCACTCTGCTGGCCGCGTCGTTTTCGTTTAGGACGTTGGGATCGGTGACGTCGAGCGCGTAATAGCCCTTGCCGCCATAGCGCAGCCCACCGACCAGAATGGAGCGCCAGTTGGGGCTGCCCACGGAGGTGCCGGTGTGCCCGAAGTCGACATCGCCCACGACCGGTGTGCCATCGACATAGAAGTGATGCTGATAGTTGGGCGAGGCGAGCTC
This sequence comes from Gammaproteobacteria bacterium, assembly GCA_041499435.1. Taxonomy (GTDB): domain Bacteria; phylum Pseudomonadota; class Gammaproteobacteria; order Burkholderiales; family SHXO01; genus SHXO01. The sequence continues at coordinate 8,786 of JBGQKF010000129.1, read as the reverse complement.
GGACAACGCCGGGAATACCAGGCTCGGCACATAGGCCCAGACTTCCTGACCGGTCGACGCATCGAACGCATGCACCATCCCGTCGTTCGCCGCTTGATAGACCATTGCCTTGCGCGTATCCAGCATGTTGTGGAACACCGCATATCCAGGATCGGCGTACGTTCCGACACCCCCGCGCACAGACACCGGCTCTGCGTCGACTACATCGCCCAGAATGTACGGGCGGATGCGATAGCCGTCGGCCTCCGGCGCGCGACTGCCGCGCAGGAAGTCGAGGGTTTCGGGTCCGTTAGTCAGAGAAGGGGCGGAACCGATCGTGGAGAGCTGGGTCTGCATTGCGCCGGTGAGCGAGCCCCAGCGGAATGGAATGCGATTACCCGTGGACGCGTCGTAGGTAGCAATCCATCGCGAATTGAAATCTCGCAGCTCAAGCAGATCGCGCGCGGACCAGATCGGCGTATTCGTCGTGACATTGCCCGTATTCACATCCACGGAGAACGCGAGCAGATCGCCGTACCACCCGCCGGTCGAGTACACCGAGGCATACGCGGTGTTGTCTCCGGCACGGACGTTGACGTTGGACACCGCGACCGCCGCCGCCGAGCCCGACTTGTTGAGCAGATCTGCCACCATCGCCTGGATCTTAGCCACCGTGCCGGTAACATCGGAGACGGTGTAGTTCTGGCCGCGGCCGTTGATGGTCGCGTGCCACAGATCGTCCACCGCGGTCGGGTTGCGGTTCTGCGTTGGATTGGGCCAGGTCGGCGGATACGCGAATGGATCGTCGCTCTGCTGCATGTTCACGCCGAAGATCGTGCCCTTCGAGCCCAGCGTGAGACCATAGGTGTTCATGTGCAGATTGGGGTTACGATCGGCATCGGGACGCGTGTTGGTCGGATCGAATGACAGCAGCCCCGTGGTCATGCTCGGGCGCAGGTTGGTGGTGAAGTAGTACAACGCCATGTCGGCCAGCGAATTGGCGTAGATGGTCGTAAACGGCGCGCCGTTGCCCCAAGTGCTCTTGTTGTAGCTCGGCACCGTCGGACCGCTGGCGTTAGCGAAACCATCCGTCAGCACGAATGCCGCGTTGCGCTGACACGCATATTGAATCGGTGCGGAAGCGTCGGTGCGCATGAACTGCTGTCCGACGTAGTTCAGAGCATCGCGCGTAGGCGTGCCTCCGCTTGCAGGATTGGTGTACACGGTGCTGAGCAACTGACGTGCGTTGGTGCTGTCGGTGGTCGAGTTGAAGTCGTACATGGTCACCGCAGCGGTGGCATTGAACTTGACGATGCCGCCGCGCACATCGTGCACCTGGGACAGCACCTGGCCCATGGAGCCCGCCAGCATCAGTTTGCGCTTGCGATAATAGGTGAACCAGTTCGCGAAGTTCTGCAGTTCGGCCGTGAAGGTGCGGCCCGAGGGGAACGTTACGCCGGACTTGATCTCGTAGCGCTTGAGCTTCTTGCCGTCGGGCGTGGATACGCAGTTGATGCCGTCGATCGTACACGCGGTATCGAGCATGTAGTAGGTCGCCGGATAGTAAGGAATCTGCACATCCCAGTCGTCCGTGGCGCTGCCGCTCAGGATCTGATCCGTAGTGCACGGCGAAACCCAGCTGCCACCGTTCTTGCGGTAGATGATCCCGGAGATGGTGGCACACGGTATGGTCATGCCCGAGAAGAACTTGAACGTCCAGTTGGCGGCCGATGAGCTCTGGAGAGCAGCCAGGTTGAGCGTCGTGGCCGTACCGGAGGTCGGCAGCCAGGGATGGCTGCGCGCTGCCGAAGTGCTGGCGTTACTGAAGGTACGAGTGGCTCCGCTCAGATAGGCGGGCGACCAGGGTTGGTACGTGATGCTCGGGTTGTAGTAGATCGGGTTGTAGTCGGAGCTGCGAAAGTACGCGTACGCGGGGACCGCAGGAATTGCGAAGTGGTCGTAGGTGGCGTCGGTGGAGATACGGGCGTCCGTGGCGCTGCCATCGGGGAACAGATACCCATATTTGTACCAGGTGCCGGCAGTATCTGCGCCGGCATTGCCATTGGCATTGAAGTACAGCTTGCCGGTGTTGTCGGTGAAGCCGGAGGCGCCCGAAGTTGGCCGCAGCCACCAGGCTGCACCGTCATTCGTATTGAGCAGCATCTCGAAGTCCATCGAGCCGGAGTCGTCCAGCGCGAAGATGATGTTGGGCTTGGCCGCGCTGCGCACATCGATCGGCACGCTGGAAATGTCCAGGTTCGCCGTGGCCGCGGCGTGTACCGCTTGCCACGGCAGCTCGACAGTGAGGATCATGAACCAGATGAGAGCGTTGCGGGTCATCGAGCGTAGCATTTGAGGCACCTTTGAGTCGGTCGTTTCCAAGCGCCGCCGCGTTACAGGCGATCGGCGTCAATCATTGAGATGGTGTGAACGCGGCGGCTACTTGAGCACCAGCGCCTGCACATAGGCCGCCGTGCTCTTGGGACCCATCACGCGCACGGTGATGCGGTAATAGACCGTGGCCGGATTCTTATACGCGAGCGAGCCCGCCTTGTTGCTGCCGGCGGACTCGCTATCGCGCACCATGCAGGTGCTGGTCGGGTCGGTGACGGGGGTGACCTGGCACAGGCGATCTACTACGTGCTGCACGGTGTAATTACCCACCGCCATGGTGGGTACGGAAGACCAGTTGATCGTGGTCGGGATGCCATTTACATCTTCGGGCTGGCGCGTGGCGAAATAGGTATTGGCGATGCTGGCATCGAGGTTGGCCTGCACGTCGAGCGCTTTGGCGGCATCGGCGATGCCGATGTCGCTCGCCTGCGTGGCCGCCTCGCGAAACGACACGTTGCCGGCCACCAGCGCCGAGACTTCGCCCGAACGCAGCATGGCGAGCGAACCGACCAGCGTGATGGCCAGCACGACTAGAACGATCAGGAGCGAAACACCACTCTGCTTGGATCTGCGCGTCATTGTGAGACACTCCACACTACGTTTTTCAGCGGGACGATAGAGGCGTACGCCTGATAGCGGTAGCACATCCAATCCGGGTCGGCGGACAGGTCGAGCGGGGCGACATCGGGCCACGCCGAGGGCGCGGTCGTAGTCGTCGTGCAATTGCCGCTGCCGTCGGTGACAATCTCCTTGCGCCCGCTGCGCACCACCACGGAGAAGCGCACGGCGCGGATGCGCGTGATCAGATCTGCAGTCGGGTTCGCCCATTCGTTGGTCGCGTCCACCCAGCGGCGCACGATGTTGCTGACACCGTCGGTGACGCCGTACTGCGCCTGCAGCGTGACCACGTTGGTGGCCACCTGTACCGCCGTGTTGGTGATCTGGTCGGTCGCGGTCAGCGCGCCGCCGGCCGCCGAGTAATTGCGCCAGGTGATGTTGTTGCCGGTGCGCATCACCACGGAACCCGCCGAATACAGAGGTGCCGTGGCGAATGTCGCCGCCGGATTCGCCGGGTTCCAGGTGCTCGCTACACGCGTGAGATCGATGTCCGTTGCGCCGGGGACGATGCCGCTCACCTGCGCTACGCTGCAGGGATCGGTCCCGGCGTTGCCGGCGATCAGCACGACGTCGCCCACCTGCACGCCGGAAACCGAGCTCACATGCAGGTTCTCACCGGCCGTAGTAAGGCCGCGGGTCAGCTTCATAGGCGCGCTGCCGAGTACCGAGTCGGCGAAGAAGATGCTGATGGAATCGGCACCCGCGCCGCCATCGACGATCTGTACTGGCGCAACGGCCGAGCCGTCGGCGCGCGTCGCGCCGTTGTAGAACAGATTCACGCGCGTACACGCGAGCTGCGCGGCATTGAGCAGGCCGACCCCGGCGTTGCGCAGATCGCGCTGCAGGAGGTATCCACCCATCATGCCGCTGTTCATCGCGGCGTTGCCGGACAGCGAGGTGGTGCGCTGCGCCTCGAAGAACGCGAGCGAGCCGGACGCGGCCATCACCACCAGCAGGCCGACCAGAATGCCGACCATGAGCTCGACCAAACTCATGCCCCGCTGATGTATGCGCATAGCGCGGCTCCGATCAGGTCGCGCAAGCAGACCCAAGCTCTGACGTTGGTTGGTAAGGTAGGCGGTCACGGCGATGCTCGCTTTATGTTGTGCGTGTTCGATTGCCCGGGCTAGATCGTCGAGCTGACCTGGGTGGCGGCGATGAAGTTGTGGACCGTGGCGTCCCCGCGCATCTGCCAACGCAGCGTCACCGTGAGCTGACCGCTCACGGCGTCGTAGGCAACGACCGGTGGGACCGTGGCCGAGCCCGGCAGGACGCCGGTCACCTGGTCATTCCAGCTCACCGCCTGTGCCTGTGCATCGGGGCTGGTGCACGCGATCGACTGGGCGCTGTTGATGATGAAGCAGCCGACGTTTTCCGGGTTGGCCGCCGCCATTCCCAGCACGCTGCTCGCGAGGAAGCCCGCCTGCATGCGCGCGCGGCTCTCGCTGCCTTCCTGAATCAACGTGCCCTGCATGCCTGCCATTCCCAGCAGGCCCACCGACAGAATCGTGAGCGAAACCAGACCTTCGACGAGGCCACCGCCATGTTCATAACGCTTCATAAGAGGCTCCTGTCAGTTGCAGGCGGTGGCGGTACCCGGAGCTGCACCGGGATCGCAGCTACGCACCAGACCGCCCGCCGCCACCGCAACGTTGAGGCAGTTGATGCCGCCCGCGGGCCGGCATGCGTCGGCCGCGGGCGCTTGCAGATTGATGTTCATGGCCTGGCCGAACGGAGTGGTCCAGCCCGAGCCGGTGAATGAGATGGTGTCTACGTCGGTCGTGACGCTGACCTGGGTCTGCGTTCGCGCGGCGCGCGAGAACAGCGGCGTGTCGGGAAGGCCGCCGGATCCGGGGAGCACGACATTCCAGCCGGTGCCGTTGCGGTCGAAGCGCACGGAAGTGTTGCGGCGGATGGCTTCGCTGCGCGCCTGCTCGATGCCGCTGCGCAGCTCTTCGGCTACGGCACGAATGTCGGCGTTGGCGAGATGACGCCGCATCGCTGGCAGCGCCGCCGCTGCGAGCAGGCCGACGATCAGCAGCACGACCATCACCTCGACCAGCGTGAAGCCGAGCGCGCCTGAGGAGCGGGGAGACGAGGTCACTGGCATTTGTTTCTCTCCACCATCCAGCAGTTGGAAGGTACCGTTGCATCGGGGAAGGCACGCGTGATGCGCGTGCTCTTCTCGTCGATCTGGAAGATAAAGCCGGTCATGCCGAGCGACCCGGTAGAGGTCGCGGTGTACGATTGCCCGTCGGGCGCCATCGTGCAGATGTAAGCAAACTGCTGAACCGTAGTCGGCACCGGCACCGCGCAACCGCCGACGCCATAGTTGCCGTTGTCCAGGAAGCCCTTCTCCATGCGTGTGTGATAGAGATCGAGCTGCTCCAGGGCGTCGGCGACGCGTGCACGCTTCGCGTAGCTCGAAAAACTGTTGATCGCCAGGCTCGTGAGCAGCGTCAGCACCATCAGCGTGCCGATCGCTTCAATCAGGGTGTAGCCGCGCTGGCGGAACAGGTCGCGGCGTGTCAAAACGCACGGGGCGCAAGAGGGGAAGCAATTGGAAACGTCACAGCCGCTTGCCGGGCGGCGGACTCGCATGGTGGCCATGACTGAAACACCCCTCTAAGCAAACCAACGACAAGTCGAGGGCGGGTACTTAAAGCCCAGGCTGCAAGGCAGGGAGAGGAAGAAACCGGCAGGCGGCTGGAGGTGAAACGGCGATGGACTACCTCGAGGGGGCGTGAAGCATGCGCACCCTGCGTTCGGCGGTCCCGCTGTCATAGGCCTCACGCCCTTAGACCGGTAACTTTGCGTCCCCAGCTTTCGCTTGGGTTTGCCCTTTTCGAACGGAGCCAAGCATCCACGCGCTTGAGCTCGATCGTAAGGCTTATAACGGCGCTGCCTGGAAGAACTTGAGGGGTATGTTAATTACTGGATTTTCTGTAACTTTTGCTGCCTCGGCAGGCTCAGCGCGGGGCCGGCGGCAGTGCGCGAATAGGCGCCTCGCGGACCGGCTGATGTGCTTCCCTGGCTTACGGCAGCTCAGCGCAGAACTTAACCGCAGGGTGACTAGGCTACACTTGCAGGCCTAGCGCAATCCACAACTCGAAATCTACAGGCAGGGGGAGCATTTCACATGGCAATGATGAGGTCCGGTTTCTGGCGCGACTTCTGGTCGCTTTTCAAACCGTATTGGTTCTCGGAAGAAAAGACGATTGCGCGCCTGCTCCTGTTTGCCATCGTCGCGCTGACACTGGCCGGCGTGTACATGGACGTGTTGTTCAACGACTGGTACAACCTGTTCTACAACACGCTGCAGGACAAGAACCGGGCCGAGTTCTTTCGCCAGATGGTGCGCTTCTGCGTGCTGGCGGCGATCTACATCGTGATCATTGTCTACGCCACCTACTTCAATCAGATGCTGCAGGTACGCTGGCGGCGCTGGCTCACCGAAAAGTATCTCGGTGAATGGCTCACCAATCGCACCTACTATCGCATGCAGTTCTTCGCCAGCGCGACCGACAACCCGGACCAGCGTATCGCCGAGGATCTCAAGTTCTTCGTGGACGAAACTCTGAACCTTTCGCTCGGGCTGTTGAACTCGGTCGTCACTCTGGTCGCTTTCGTCGGCATCCTCTGGAATCTGTCGGGCAAGATCGAATTCTCCTTTGCTGGTCAAAACTACTACTTTCACGGCTTCATGGTGTGGTGCGCGCTCGCCTATGCATTCGCCGGCACCTGGCTCGCCGACAAGATCGGCCGACCGCTCATCGGACTCAACTTCAGCCAGCAGCGATACGAGGCCGACTTCCGCTTCAGTCTGGTGCGCTTCCGCGAGAACATGGAAGGTGTCGCGCTCTACCGCGGCGAGCAGGACGAGGTGCGCGGCTTTCGCTCCCGCTTCGGCTCGGTGTTTCAGAACTGGTGGAGCATCATGCGGCGGCAGAAGATGCTCAACTTCTTTCGCATCAGCTACAACCAGGCGGCGGTGGTATTCCCCTATCTCGTGGGCGAAGGGCGCTTTTTCTCCGGCGCGATTCAGCTGGGCGGACTCATGCAGATCGCCAATGCCTTCGGCAAAGTCCAGGACTCGCTGTCATGGTTCCTCAACTCGTATTCAGGTGCCGGACCCAACACCGGCTTCGTGGGCTGGAAGGCGACCGTTGATCGCTTGACCGGCTTTCATAACGCCATCCTTACAGCGCAGGAACATGCGCGCACCCAGCCGGGCGTGGTGATCGTCGCCGGTGAGCCCGGCAAGCTGGAATTGAAGGACGTGAGCCTGGACCTGCCGAGCGGGCGTCCGCTGCTCGAAGCAGGGGATGTCGCGATGATGCAAAGCTCCAGCACACTGATCCGTGGTCCGTCGGGCTCGGGCAAGAGCACGCTGTTTCGCGCGATCTCGGGAATCTGGCCTTTTGGCAGCGGCGAGATCAAGCAGCCGGCCGATTTCGATGCGATGTTCCTGCCGCAGCGGCCTTACTTCCCGCTCGGGACGCTGCGCGAAGCCATCTGCTATCCGGCGCGCCAGCATGCATTCGTGAACCAGGAGGTCGACGAAGCGCTCAAGATCGTCGGCCTCGAGTATCTGAGCGCGCGCCTCGACGAGCACGCCAACTGGAGCATGCAGCTATCCGGTGGCGAGCAGCAACGCGTAGCGTTCGCCCGGGCGCTGCTGCACAAGCCAGCCTGGCTGTTCCTCGACGAGGCGACTTCGAATCTCGACGACGAAAGTCAGAAGAAGCTTTACCAGGCGGTGATGGAGCGATTGCAGCAGACCACGATCGTCAGCATCGCGCATCGCGAGGAGCTCGCGCATTTCCACGCCAAACGTGTCGAGCTGCACGGCAAAGGCGACGGTGCGTACCAGGTGCGCAATATCGCCGCGCTGCCGGCTTAGCTAACGCGCTATTTCGCACATTGCAGGGCTTTGAGCTCGGTACCGGGAAACTGCAGACGCAGCTCCGCAAGCTTCGCTGTCAGCGCGACATCGGGCTCGTGCACCACGAGGACGGTCTGGGTAACGCGATGCTCCCGGCTGCCCGCGCGCGCGGAACGCACACCCTTGTCGCGCAGCCGCTCGAGATAAGCGTTCGCGGCCTCTTCGGTCTTGAAGATACCCAGCGATATGGCGTTGCGCATCGGCCCTTGCGATTCGACCGCGTAGTATTCTTCCACGCCGAGCTTGCGCAGCTCCGCTATCTTGTGGTCCACCTCGCTGCGCGTATCGAGCGGCGGGATGTACACCCAGAATCCAACGACAGTCTGCACCTCGCGCTGGGAAATCGCGATGTCGGGCTGCAGCGCCTCCAACGCGCTTTGCGCCGGCTTCACTTCGCCGGTGCCGAACGGCCCCCACTCCAGGCACGCCGTTTTGATTGTCGGCGCAACCAGCGGCCTGGCCGCGATGATGCGCACCTTCTCTGGTTTGATCTGCTGATTGAGCAGGTCCGCGTCCGGGCTGGCTTGCGGTGGCCGCAGCCATACGACGCCGAGCAGGACGATATTCGCAGCGAGCAGTACGTAGAACAATAATCTCATGCGGCAAGCCCGGCATTGGCGACCACGCGTAATCCCTCGAGCACCAGGTAGGGCACGCTCAGCGTTGGCGTATTGAGCTGTGCCGCGATCGCCGGCGCGGCACCGCCGCTCAGTACGATCTGCGGCCTCGTGCCCATCGCCGAAAATGTACTGTGCATGCGATCGATGGCGCCGCACACCGCCAGCAATGCCCCGCTGGCAATGGCATCGGCCGTATTGTCGGGAAACGCGGCAAATGCCCCTGGCGTCTG
>JBGQKF010000128.1:0-9897 GCA_041499435.1 Gammaproteobacteria bacterium | reverse complement strand
GCGCTCGACAATCTGGTTTCGTGGCGGATGGTCGACCCAAGCGGCCACTTCATGGAGATCACACGCATCGGCCACAATCTCGGCAAGATCCACGATCAGAATGTGGCTCGCTTTGCGATCCAGCGCCTGCGCAAGAACGGCAAGCCGTACGGCGAGGCCGAGATGCTGGAAATACCGGGCAAAGGATTTCGCAAGCTTGGCCTGGGCAAAGACGTAACCGACAAGTTTCTGTCCGGACTTCCCGGCGTACAGAAAGAGGGATGCGACGGCATCGTCACCTCAGCGCGTTTCATCCTGCATCAGATGCCTGCGCACACGCGCACGGTCTGCCTGGAGTTCTTCGGCCGTGTGCGCGATGCCGTGCCATCGATCGTTGAGATCAAGCGGTATGTCGATCAACATTCCGGCGCGGTGCTCGCCGGTCTGGAGCATCTGGACGAGCGCTATGTCAAGGCGGTCGGCTATGCGACCAAGGCGCGCCGCGGCACGCGACCGAAGATGGTGCTGCTGGCCGACATCGTAGGCGAGGACGCTGACGCAGTGGGCGAGGCCGCGTCACAGGTCGTGTGCATCGCCAACACACGTGGCGGCGAAGGCTTCATTGCCGTGAGCGCAGACGCGCGCAAGCGTTTCTGGCTGGATCGCGCGCGCACTGCAGCCATTGCCCGCCATACCAACGCCTTCAAGATCAATGAGGACGTCGTCATTCCACTCGAGCGCCTCGGCGAATACTCGGACGGCATAGAGCGCATCAATATCGAGCTTTCGCTCAAGAACAAGATGCGACTGCTCGACGAGCTGGAAAGCTTGTTGAGCAGCGAGCTTGCGTTGCACGCGGAAGTCGAGAAGGTGCTGCCGCAGGAAGTCCTGGGTACTCGCCCCGCGCAACAAGATTCTCGCAAGCAGCCTGCTGATCGAGGCATTTCTATATGAGGAGCAGACCCGCCGGGGCGTATCGATCCGCCACTTCGACGAATTCTCCGACGTGGCGGATCACTGCACCGTCTGCCACAAGTGCCTCAACCCGTGCCCGGTGGACATCGATTTTGGCGACGTATCGATCGCGATGCGCAATCTGCTGCGCAAGAACCGCAAGAAGAAGTTCAACCCGGGCACCGCGATGGCGATGCTGTTTCTGAACTCGGTGGATGCCGATACCATTGCGCTCACCCGCAAGCTCATGGTGGACCTGGGCTATCGCGCACAACGTGTGGCGCATAACGTTGCGCGGCGTTTCGGCCTGATCCAGAGCCAGGTGCGCGATCCGCCGGCCACGCTGGGCAAGCCGCCGCTCAAAGCCCAGGTGATCCACTTCATCAACAAGCCGATGCCCGGCGGCTTGCCGAAGAAGACCTCGCGCCAGTTGCTCGATATCGAGGATCGCTCCATCGTCCCGGTGATTCGGGATGCACAGAAAGTAGCCGAAGACTCGGATGCAGTGTTCTATTTTCCGGGCTGTGGCTCCGAGCGTCTGTTCGGCCAGGTTACATGTACCATGATCCCTGCCACACGCCAATGAAGACGCATAACCCGGTTGCGGTGGTGAATCGCCTGATGGGTCAGACGGTGGCGCTCAACGAGCGATGCTGCGGCGAGTCGGGAACGCTGGCTGTCACGCGTCCGGACATTTCCACGCAGGTACGCTTTCGCAAGCAGGAGGAGATGGAACAAGGCGCAGATGCGATCCGCGCGAGAGGGTATGCAGGACCGATCAAGGTCCTCACCTCATGTCCGTCCTGTCTGCAAGGGCTGGCGCGTTACGACGACGATGCCGGCACGCAGGCCGATTACGTCGTGGTGGAGCTGGCAAGACACCTGCTTGGAGAGAACTGGATGGCCGATTACGTTCGGCGCGCGAACAGCGGCGGCATCGAGCGCGTACTACTGTAAAGCAGCAACCGAGGGTCAGATTATGCCATGTGTGTTTTGCGAGGAGGCGGGCGGGCACGTTCTGTGGGAGGACGACTTCTGCCGTGCGGTGTGGGCGTACGAGCCCGACTATCCCGGCTTGTGCCGGGTGATCTGGGACAAGCACGTACGCGAGATGACCGATCTCGACGAAGCGAGCCGCATCCATCTCATGCGCATTGTGTTTGCGCTCGAGCAGTCGCTGGTCCGGGTGTTGCAGCCAGTCAAGGTCAATCTGGCGAGCCTTGGCAACCAGGTGCCGCATCTGCACTGGCACGTCATCCCGCGCTTCGCTGACGATCCGCATTTTCCGTTCGCGATCTGGGGCCGCAAGGTGCGCGAGGGCGGGCATGCGCTGCCACCCGAGTTTGCGATCGAGATGCGCAACGTGCTGGAACCCCTGCTCACCAGCAAGCGCGGATTGATCAGACGTTAGCCCGGCGCCGACCCATCACCCAGCGTCGCCGCCTCGTCGCCCGCTGGTTCAGCGTCCCGGCTTGCGGCGCGCCCGCCCGGGAACACCGCGGCGAAGCTGCTGCCTGCGCCGGGCACGCTGGTGACCTCCAGATGCGCCTGATGGCGCGACAGCACATGCTTGACGATGGCGAGGCCCAGACCGGTGCCGCCACTTGCCCGTGAGCGTCCACGATCCACCCGATAGAAGCGCTCGGTCAACCGGGGGATATGATGAGGCTCAATGCCGATGCCTTCGTCGCGCACCACGAATGCCGGCTCAACGCCACGGGTCGTCCAGGCGACCTCGATGGTCTTGCGCTCCGGGGTGTAGCGCACTGCATTGCTGATCAGGTTGGAAAAAGCGCTGCGCAACTCCTCGGCGCTGCCACGCAGCCCCGTGTCATTATCGGTACGCAAGCAGAGCCGATGCTTTCCGGCGCTCATGGACTGCGCCTCCGCAAACAGGTCGCGCACCAGTCTCGGCACATCGACGAACTCTTCGCGCAGCGGATATTGTGCGCTTTCCAGGCGCGACAGCGTAAGCAGGTCTTCCACCAGCCGGTGCATGCGTTGCGCCTGCTCGGCCATCAACTCGACGGAGCGCAGCCGCAAGTCGGGATCCGGCTCGGGTGTATCGGTCAACGTTTCGAGGAACCCGGACAGCACGGTTAACGGCGTGCGCAGCTCGTGCGACACGTTGGCCACGAAGTCGCGCCGCGTCGTTTCCATCCGCTCCCAGCGGGTGATGTCGCGGCACAGCAGCAGCTTCTCGCTGGCACCGTAGGGCACTAGCTGAATCGAGAGCGACAGCTCCTGGTCTTCTCTCTTCAAGCGCACCAGCAGCGGCTCGCGGAAGTTGCGAGTTTCGAGATACTCCACAAACTGCGGATTGCGTACGAGGTACGTGACCTGCTGACCGCGATCGCGCTGATTGGACAGCCCGAAATAGTACTCGGCCTTTGGGTTGCACCAGGTAATCGTGTCGGTCTCGTCGAGAATGATGACGCCCTCGGGCAACGCCGCACCAGCCTGCTGGAAACGCTCGAGCGCCGCCGACAGGCGGGACTCGATGTGCGTTCGACGTCGCAGCAGGCGCGCCAATGCCGCGAAGATCTCCTCCCATTCCAGGTGCCCCTCGGGGAGCGTTTCCAGCCGCGGATCCTTCAGCCAGCGATGCAGCGCGGTGAGCTGTGAGCTGTGATGAAAAAGAATCGCGAGAAGCAGGGGCACATAGATCAGCAGCGCTGCTGTGCCACCGAGGATCGGCCAGAGCACCAGTCCCACACAACTGACCAGCGCCACTGCCGTGACCGAATGTCCCCAAAGCCTGAACACTGGACCCGTCCTGAAGCCTTAATTACGCGATCTGAGACGCCGAGTGCACACGCCTCGGCATCGAGGCAGGAACGATTATCCCAGAATCCCTCTGTGGAGCGTGGTGTGATCTCAGCTTGCAGACATGCGGTACCCGGCACCGCGCACGGTTTGAATCAAGGCATCCTGCCGGGACGTCTCTAACGCCTTGCGCAGGCGACGGATGTGCACGTCGACCGTCCGTTCCTCGACGAAGACGTGATCGCCCCACACTTGATCGAGAAGCTGGGTGCGCGAGTGCACCCGTTCCGGATGGGTCATGAAGAAATGCAGCAGCCGGAACTCGGTTGGCCCCAGTGACACCTCGGTGCCGGCCGCGGCGACGCGATGCGTGGCGGGGTCCAGCTTGAGCTCTCCCATCTGCACGATGTCGTCGGTCATTTGCGGCGCGCGCCGCCGCAACACCGCCTTGACCCGCGCATTGAGCTCGCGGGGAGAAAACGGCTTGGTGATGTAGTCGTCCGCACCCGCCTCCAGGCCGGCGATCTTCTCCTGCTCTTCGACGCGGGCCGTCAGCATGATGATCGGGATGCCGCGGGTGCGCTTGTCGGCCCGCAGCCGGCGCGCCAGCTCGATGCCCGACAGTCCCGGCAGCATCCAGTCCAGCAGCACCAGATCGGGCAGGGCGCTTTGCACGAGCTGCATTGCATACTCGGCGGTATCCGCACGCAGCGGTTGATGTCCCGCCTGTCTCAGCGTGTAGGCGATCAATTCCTGAATTGCCGGCTCATCCTCAACCACCAGCACTGTCGCCGTCACCGCGTTGTCCCTCGATCCCGTCTCATCGCCCGCCAGCATATGAAAGCACTGTTACAGTGTAGTTACAACCGCGGCAAGCACCGCGCGGCGGTAGCTCCCTTCAAGGTCGGTTATCATCGCAAATGTGTTGAGCTGTCCCGTTTCATCCCAGACGCAGTCATGATCCACCCGACCGAAATCGTCCTGCATCAGGGCTCGAAGATCCTCGAAGTGAGCTTCACCGATGGCAACGTTTTTCGCTTGCCCTGCGAGCTTCTGCGCGTTTATTCGCCGTCGGCCGAAGTGCGTGGGCACGGACCGGGGCAGGAAGTGCTGCAGACCGGGAAGCAGAACGTCAATATCAACTCGATCGAGCCAGTCGGAACCTATGGTGTCCGCTTGATATTCAGCGACGGCCATGATACAGGACTGTACTCCTGGGACTATTTGCACGGTCTCGGGGTCAATCAGGATCGGTTGTGGCAAGAGTACCTGACTCGTCTCGAGAAAGCGGGTGCAAAACGCACCGAAGCAGCCGCATCACCGCAACCTCCCGAAAAGCCGGGTTGGAAGAAGCTCTAAAAAGTCCCTTCAGTGCGGTACCACCGGCGAGATATCCCGATCCCAGCCCAGCGATGAGTCCAGACGAGGAAGACCGAGCACCCGGGCGCGAGCAAGGCTCAGCCGACTTTGGGTTCCAGCGCGTGAGCGAGACTGAAAAGACCCGCCGTGTGGGCGGTGTGTTCGATTCGGTGGCCTGGCGCTACGACTTAATGAACGATCTGATGTCGGCGGGCCTGCACCGGCTGTGGAAGCGGTTTGCAGTAGAGCAAAGCGGGTTGCGTCCAGGTCAGCGGGCGCTGGACGTCGCCGGAGGAACCGGCGATCTCACGCGACTGCTTGCCCGTCGCGTAGGTGCGGCCGGTGAAGTCGTGCTGACCGACATCAACGCCAGCATGTTGTGGCGCGGCCGCGACCGTCTGACCGATAGCGGCCTCATCGTCCCAGCAGTGCAGTGTGACGCCGAGCGGCTGCCGTTTCGCGACGGCTACTTCGATTGCGTCACGATCGGCTTCGGATTGCGCAACGTCACTCGAAAGACGCGCGCGCTGAAGGAGATGACGCGCGTGCTGCGGCCCGGAGGCCGGCTGCTGGTACTCGAGTTCTCGCGCGTCTGGGAACCGCTGCGGCCGCTCTATGATGCCTATTCGTTTCAGGTGTTGCCGCGCCTGGGACGCGCGATCGCCGACGATGCCGAGAGCTACCGTTATCTGGCTGAATCGATCCGCAATCACCCGGGCCAGGAAGAGCTCAAGTTGATGATGACCGCGGCCGGACTGGAACGCGTAGAGTACTGGAACTTGAGCGCAGGTGTCGTGGCTCTGCATCGCGGATACAGGCTCTAAAGCATGTTGGATAACCTCGCGGCAGCCGCCATGAATCACCTGTTGCGCGATGCCAACTGGGCGCGGGAGCGTTTGGCGCCGTTCGCGGGAGCTTCGGTGCGTTTCATCCTGTCGCCGCTGAGCTCGACGTTCTCCATCGCCGAGGGTGGAACCTTGCATATCGCCCCGGTGGACACGCACCCCGTGGCGACGATCAAGCTCGCACCTGCCACTGCGATGCGCCTGCTGGTCCTGAAGGACGAGTCCGCACGCGCCGATGTCGAGGTGGAAGGCGATGCGGCGCTCGCCGGCGCACTCACGCGCGTGCTGGGGACGTTGCGCTGGGATGTGGAAGAGGACCTCAGTCGTCTGATCGGCGACATTGCAGCACATCGCCTGGTCAAGACGGGGGAGGCATTCGCGGGCTGGCAGCGCGCGGCAGGGGACAATCTGGCGCGCTCGCTGGGCGAGTATGTGACCGAAGAGCGTCCGCTCGTGGCCGGGCGCGAAGCGCTGCGCGCGTTTGCGCAGGCGGTCGATGAGCTCCGCGACGACACCGAGCGGCTGGAAAAGCGCATCGAGCGCCTGGTACGCGAGCTCTCTCCACGCGAGCTCGGCTGACGCCAAGCCGATGCGCCTGTTCCGGCTCTTCATCATCGTCTACATCGCTTTTCGCTTCGGTCTGGACGAGTTCCTGCTCGGACACGAACGCGTGCGCGTGCTACGGGTGCTGGTGCGCCGGCTGGCGTTCTGGCGGCGTTTGAGCCAACCGCGCGCAGTGCGGCTGCGCCTCGCGCTCGAAGTGCTGGGTCCGATCTTCGTCAAGTTCGGACAGGTGCTGTCGACACGCCGCGATCTGCTGCCGGCCGACATCGCGGACGAGCTTGCCAAGCTGCAGGATCGCGTGCCCCCGTTTCCGCATGAGCTGGTGGTCGCCACCCTGGAGCGCGTGTACGGCAAGCCGTTGAACGAGGTATTCGCGAGCTTCACGCTGACACCCGAGGCGAGTGCGTCGGTCGCCCAGGTCCACCTGGCGCGCCTGCACGATGGCACCGAGGCTGCCGTCAAGGTGCTGCGACCCGGAATCGAGCGCGTGATCGGCAATGACGTTGCGCTCATGTACAGCGGCGCGTTGCTGATCGAGCTGCTGTGGCGCGACGGCAAACGGCTGCGGCCCCGCGAAGTAGTCGCCGAATTCGAGCGTCATCTCAACGACGAACTCGATCTGATGCTCGAGGCGGCCAACGCCAGTCAACTGCGGCGCAATTTCGCCGACTCGGAAATCCTGCGCGTGCCCGAGGTGTACTGGGACTGGTGCTCAACCGAAGTCATGGTGATGGAGCGCATGATCGGCACGCAGATCAGCCATGTGGATGTGTTGCGTGCGCAGGGCGTGGATATCCCTCGGCTGGCCAGCAACGGCGTTGAGATCTTCTTCCAGCAAGTGTTCCGCGATGGCTTTTTTCATGCCGATATGCATCCGGGAAATATCCTGGTCGACGATCAGGGGCGCTACATCGCGCTCGATTTCGGCATCATGGGTACCCTTACCGATGGCGACAAGAATTATCTCGCCCAGAACTTCCTTGCATTCTTTCGGCGCGACTACCGACGCGTCGCACAGGCGCATCTGGAGGCGGGCTGGGTGCCGCCAAACACGCGCCTGGAAGAATTCGAGAACGCGATCCGTGCCGTCTGCGAGCCGGTTTTCGATAAGCCGCTGCGCGAAATTTCGTTCGGGCGCGTGCTGCTGCGCCTGTTCGCCACTTCCCGGCGGTTCAACGTCGAGATCCAGCCGCAACTGGTCCTGCTCCAGAAGACGCTGCTCAATATAGAAGGCCTGGGTCGCGACCTCGATCCCGATCTCGATCTCTGGAGCACTGCCAAGCCTTATCTGGAGCGCTGGATGTCGGAGCAGCTCGGCTGGCGAGCGCTGGTACGTGAGCTCCGTCAGGAAGCGCCCTACTGGGGCATGCTCCTGCCGCGCTTGCCACGCCTGCTGTCGCAACGCCTGGCGGAAGAAACACCCCTCAATTTGCGGCTGCATCTGCAGCAGCTTCTTGCCAGCCACAAGCGACACGCCCGATGGCTGATGGTGCTGGCCCTGGCGTTGAGCATCCTCCTGCTGATCGAGCTGGTGCATCTGCTGACTTGAATCCGCACAGCGAACCTTTCGATTGTGACGGTTTCGCTACTCCACCCCTCCACCGCGGTGCCAACCGGGCGGTTCGCCAGCATGCCCTTTCATCAGGCTGTCATGTTCTGTACGCAGAATCCCTGGCCAGATGCAGGCGATTTTGCCGCGTCATCGGGGCGCGGTTGGCTGATTCTTGACCGGAGAACAAAAAATGCGGGTTCGCATCGACGCAAATCGGTTCAGCACAATGGTTGCCGCGGTATCTGCTGCAACCTGGTTCGGGTTCGCAGCGAATGGCGCGCTTGCGCAGAGCCAGATGATGGACGACTTGCTCGAGAAACTCAGGGACAAGGGCGTCCTATCTGAGGACGAGTACAAGGCGCTCAAGAAAGCGCGCGAAGAGGAGCTGCTGGACCAACGTGCCGAGCGCCGTCGGCAGGCGGTAAAAGCGGCGCAGGAAGCCGAAAAAGAAGAAAAGGCCAAACAGGCAACCAAGGTCGACATCAATCCAGGCATCAGGAGCATCCAGGTCTTCGGCGACGTGCGCGTGCGCTATGAGAGCCGGTCGGCCTACTCCACGTTTCCAATCGCAGAGGCGGGAGGCGCCGACTCGGAGCAGCTCGATCGCTGGCGCTATGCTCTGCGCATCGGCATCCGCGGCGACCTCACAGAAGACTGGTTCTACGGGCTGCGCCTGGAGACGAGCGGCAACCCGCGTTCGCCTTGGGTGACCTTCGGCAACACCAACAGTAACACCGGTGGCGGAACCAGCCCTTACGGCAAGGCGGGGGTCAATGTCGGTCAAGTCTATCTGGGCTGGAAACCCGCGTCCTGGGTGACGTTGCAGGCGGGCAAGATGCCTAATCCGATGTATAGCACGCCCATGGTCTGGGATCCGGACATCAACCCGGAGGGGCTCGCCGAGAAGTTTAATTTCCAGCTCAACGACCAGTGGAGTCTGTTCGGAAACTTTGGTCAGTTTGTCTACTCGCAGTTCTCTCCGAATGACAACAACGGAGACTTGGGCTTCGGCAATTACGAGGGCTACCAGTATGCCTGGCAGGCCGGAGTCAACTACAAGTTCGGAGAGAGAAAATCGGTCAAGATAGCGCTGAGCTTCTACAACTATTCCGGCTTTGGCCCTCCGGACTTTCCGGGGCAAACCAACAACAACCCGAACTCCAGCGGGTTCTCAGGGCCATTCGCTAGGGGCGCGCAGAATACTCAGCCTACCAACCTTGCCGGATTGCAGTTTGCCAACGGTCTAAACAATCTGCGTTACGTTGACGTGCCCTGGGAGATCAATTTCCCGATCAGTGACCTCGACGCGCGCATCTTTGGAGATTGGGCACAAAACATCCAGGCAAGCGACCGTGCCGCCCGGGGCAGCTACGCGTCCCTGGGCAGCCAGAGCATGGCCTACCAGATCGGGCTGCAGGTCGGCACCAACCTGGGGCTGGTCTTGAACCAGGCGGCAGCCAAGAAGCACACCTGGGAGGCGCGCGCCTACTGGCAGTCGATTGCTCTCAACGCGTTGGATCCAAACCTTATCGACTCGGACTTCAACGAAGGTCGGACCAACTTGCAGGGGCTGTTCTTTGGCTTTGCCTGGTGCCCGACCGACGCGATTATCACCACTTTCCGGGTCGGCGAAGCGCATCGCGTCGACGGAAACGGCCCAACGCCGGGGAGCAACCCGGATATCCCGGCGGTGCAGCCAATCAACAGCTACAAGATCATGCAGTTCGATCTGACCTGGAAGTTCTGAAGTCTCGTTCCTGCTGATCCCCCGGTTTTTAGTGCGAGCCGGGGGATTTGCTTTCGTAGGGTGCAATCCGGGCTACAGTTGCTAGAATCGCGCATTTCTTGCGATTGGCGCGCGATGGCCCTGCTCGAGAT
>JBGQKF010000127.1:0-9908 GCA_041499435.1 Gammaproteobacteria bacterium | reverse complement strand
CGGCACCGCGGAAATCGGTGCCCATCAGCCAGGCGCCGTTGAGATTGGCGCCCGCGAGGTTGGCGCCGGAAAGGTTCGCCAGAACCAGTTTGGCTCCGAATAGATTTGCCTTGGACAGATTGGCACGCTTGAAATCGATGCGGGAGAGATCCAACCCGGACAGGTCTTTGCCGGCGAGCTGTACGGGCGCGCCCGGGTCTGCTCTCGCGATTGCCTCACGCACCTGGTCCGCTGTCATCTCTGCCGCTCCAGCAGCCAGTGCCTGCGATAGAAAGCCCACGAACCCAATGAAGCGAAGACTGCGGGGCAGCATTCGATCCTCTCCAGACATCCAAAAACCAGTCATGCTTTAAGTATAGGCAATTACCGAGAGGTGCTTCGCTTCTATAGGGTTTGGGCGGTATTTTCCGGTGTGCCGCCGCCCCTGGCCGAATCGCATCCGGTTTGATTTCAATCAAACCCGGTGCAAAGCCGCTACGGCAAGCTATCATTGTTCGGGGCATTTGCCTTGATTGTTATCATGACAAAGGACATCCGATGCTGCAGATGCGCAAACGTAGCAAGGCCAACAACGCAGGTACAGCGACGACGGGCCGTAGCTGGCTGGCAGCGCTGTTCGTGCTCGCTTGCGGGACTGGCCCCGTCGGCGCGGCCGGCGTACTCAATGTGGGGCTGCTGCCTTCGGAGGACCCGCGGCTGGTGGTAAGCGACAACCAGGCGTTACTCGATCACCTGCACAATTCATTGCAGCTCGAAGTGAAGCCGTTCGTGTCCACCGACTACAATGGCGTCATCGAAGCGTTGCGGGCCAAGAAGCTGGACGTTGCGTTCCTCGGGCCTTTCTCCTACGTGCTGGCCAACACCGTGGCCGACGTCGACGCCTTCGCCGTCCCGGAGACGCAGAAACAGGGCGCGGTCTACCACTCCGTAATCATCGCGCGCAAGGACCACAACATCGGTTCCCTCAAGGATCTGGGCGGCAAGACCTTCGCGTTCGTCGATCCGAGCTCAACCTCGGGCCACTTGTTTCCCAAGGCTGCGCTGATCAAGGCCGGCTACGACCCGGATAATTATTTCTCGCGTGTCATATTCTCGGGCGGGCACGATGCCAGCGCCATCGCGGTGCAAAACGGCAAGGTCGATGCCGCCGCAGTGGCCGACGCCCTGCTCGATACCGCGTTCAAGCGCGGTGTGCTCAAGCGAGAGGACATCATCGTCATCTGGACTTCGGAGCCGATTCCAGGCGCTCCCTTCGTCTACCGGCGCGATCTGCCGGAGGATCTCAAGGCCAAGCTGCGCACCGCCTTCTCCCAGATCCATGACATGTCCTGGGGCCCGAACAATGTCATCAAGCGCTGGCAGCCGACCGACGACGCCGCCTACAACGTGGTGCGCGACACGGCCAAGCTGCTCAACCTCGACTTGAAGAAGATGAAATGACCGGGCCTTAACACATTGGTGGAGTTGTCTGCATGAGCTCATCACGCCTGCGATTCATTGTGGTGCGCCCGTGGGGCGTTCGTGAGTGGGTCAAGTGTGGGCTCGCGGCTGCGCTCGTCGCGCCAGCGCTGATCTTCAGCGCACGCTACCTCGATCTGTCCCTCTCCGAACTGGTCAAGGGGGTGCCTTGGATTGTCGATCTGGTCGCGCGCATGTTTCCGCCCAACTGGGGCTTTCTGCGCCAGCTCGCCAGGCCGGTTCTCGAAACCCTCCAGGTTGCAGTGTGGGGGACGCTGGTGGCAGCGATTCTGGCTCTGCCGCTTTGTTTCCTGGGCGCGCGCAATCTCGCTCCCCGTTGGCTGTTCCACGCTACCCGACAGTTGTTCAATGCGGCGCGCGGCATCAACGAGCTCATCTTCGCGCTGATCTTCGTGGCCGCGGTGGGTCTTGGACCATTCGCCGGTGTGCTCGCGCTGTCGCTGCATGGTGCCGGCATGTTGGGCAAATTCTTCGCCGAGGCGGTGGAAGAGGCAGATCCCGGGCCAGTCGAGGCCCTGCGTGCGACGGGCGCCTCATCCGTGCAGGTCGTGGTGTTCGGTGTGCTGCCGCAAGTGCTGCCATCGTGGATCGCTGCCACGCTGTACCGGCTGGAGGTGAATCTGCGCGCTGCCACCGTGCTCGGTATGGTTGGTGCCGGAGGCATCGGCTTCGAGCTCTACAGCAGCCTCAAGTTGTTTCAATATCAGGACACCGCGACCTGCGTGCTTGTCATTCTGGCGATGGTGATGGGTGCGGACTATCTGTCTTCGCGGCTGCGGGCGCGCATCCTGGCGGCTTGAGACGGCGCGGCGTCACGCACGCAGCAACTTCGGCGGCATCGATGCGCCTCCGATAGCGCAGGCTGGAAAAGCGCTGGAAAGGCTCGAGCCGTGAGATACGCGATCGATGTTGGCCTGCCGCTGCTCATCATGCTCGCGATGACGGTGGTCGGGCTGGAGTTGACGCTGGAGGACCTGCGCCGGGTATTCCACTACCCAGTGCACGTCGCAGTCGCGCTCTTCGGCCAAGTGGTGGTGCTTCCGCTGGTTGCGGGGATGCTGATCCTGCTGCTGCATCCGGAGCCTGCGGTCGCTGGCGGGCTCATTCTCGCAGCCACTGCGCCTCAGGCGCTGTCCTCCAACTATTACTGCCTCCTGGCCCGCGCTGACATCGCGCTGTCGGTGACTTTGACCGCAGTGTCGAGCGCATTGGCTGTGGTGTCCACACCGCTGATTGCCGGATTGGCGTTTACTCTGCTCTTGGAACAACAGGCGGGGTTCGTTCTGCCGATCGGCAAAGTCATGCAGCAGGTCGTGACCGGTCTGCTCCTGCCGGTGATCGCGGGCATGCTGGTGCGTCACTACGCCGCGGGGTTCGTGGAGCGCAACCGCGCGCGCTTTCAGTACTTGAGCCTCGTCGCTATCCTGGCGATGCTCGCGTTCCTGGGTGTAGATCAGGCCGATACCATTTGGCGCAACTTCGGATCGATTGTGCTCATTGCGGTCGCATTCACGCTCGCCGCGTCGGCGCTTGGCTTTGGCTTTGCGAAGGCGTTGTCCTGGAATCGCGAGGACACCGTCACCCTGGTCGCTGCGTTTCCCTCGCGCAGCCTCAGCATCGCCACACTGATCGCAGTCAACGTCCTCGGGCGGCTGGAGTTCCTGTCCTTCGCAGTGATCTTCTTCGTGGTGCAGGCGCTGCTTCTGGTGCCTGGCATGATCCTGTTTCGCAACGCTGGTTCCCGTCCCGGTGACGTTTGCTAGCAAGAGCGCAACCCCGCTCGGTTGGCGGACGCAGGCTCGCCCGTGCGCTTCAATCCGGCGAGCGACATCAGGTCTTCGTGCAGCTCGAACCACACTGTGTGGTAGCTATCGCTGATGATCTTTGCAACATAGCTGTGGTCGCCGGCGGCAATGCGCGCGGCGGCACGGGCGAGCCGATCGCCATAGACTGCTAGCCGCGGCGATAGTTGCACCAGCCGCCCCAGAAGCGGACTGACCCGTCGGTGCAGTTCCCCAAGCCGTTGCAGCACATGACGATCAAAGTCAGCGTCACCGTGGTCGTTGGCGATGCCATCGCGCTTGAGTTGCCAGTGGGTCATGATCTGCTTTAACTCGGCGTTGAACACGCAGAAGTCCTCGTACAACGCGACCACAGCGGCTGCGTCGGCATGCGCACGCTCGTCTGCGAGCAACACCGCCAGGCGGTCGCGGCCTGCCGGGGTCAGCCGTAATCCGCCGCCGGTCTTTGCGCACAGCCCTTGCTCGCGGAGCGACGCATACGATGCCTCTGCCATATCGGTGGATGCCGATAGTGCATCGCCCAGGATCTCTATGCTCGCACGCCCCTTGAGGCCCACCAGCCGCAGCAGCGACAAATCCGACATATGAGCGCCCGACGTGATGTGCACAGTGCCACCCAACAATTTTGTGTCCGTTTCACCCGGTGCGTATTCCAGACACGCAAGCAGAGCTGGCAGTCGAGAGCCGACTACGGCCGCACGCGCGCCCATTGCCATCGCTGCCTGGATGCCCTCATTGGTTTCGAGCATGCGCCCGCGAACCGTGATGCCGGGCTCGAGCGCTGCTCGCCAGCCTTCACCGAATGCGTCGAGATCGACTGCATCGGCAGTCGCTGCATCGGCCTGCAACAGTTGCAGAGGAATGAGCCGCAAGCCCCACTCGACCAGCTTGCGCAGATCACTGTTCGCAGCTTCTTCGGCCTGCTCGACTGCGAGGTTGCCGGCCCAGACGCGACCGGTCGCGCCGTCGAGCGTGACACGTTGACCCGCGAGCCTGGTCACTGTGTTCGATCCGCAGCCCACGACGCAAGGACGGCCGAGCTCGCGGCTCACCACCGCAGCATGTGAGCTCGCGCCGCCCTGCTCGGTCATCAGGCCGCGCGCTGCGATCACACCGTGCAGATCCTCGGGGCTGGTGGTTGCGCGCGCAAGAATCACGTCTTCGCCACGCCGGGCTCGTGCTTCTGCTGCTTCGGGATCGATGACCACCACGCCACTCGCCACGCCGGGGCATGCGCCCTCGCCGAGTGCCAGCGGTTGCTGGTCGGCCGCCCGCGGCGCGAGCTGCAGCGCGGGAAGCTGTCGTACCTGCTCAGCGCTGAGTCGGCGCACCGCCTCTTCTTTCGAGATCAGCCCTTCTTCTGCGAAAGCAACCGCCGCGCGCACTGCCGCCTGCGGCGAGCGCTTCGCCACCCTTGATTGCAGGATCCATAGCCGTCTCGATTCGACGGTAAATTCGATGTCCTGGATGTCGCGTGCATCCGCTTCGAGTGTCGCTGTCGCACGCATCAGCTCGGCGTGCACCTCCGGCATCTGGTCGCGCAGCGCATCCAGCGGCTGAGGCGTGTGGTGGCCCGATACCACGTCCTCGCCTTGACCGCGCGTCAGCCACTCGCCCCACACCGGAGGCTCACCGGTGATCGGGCTGCGACTGAACAGAACACCAGTGCCGGAACGCTCGTCGAGGTTGCCGAACACCATCGCCTGGATCGTCACCGCGGTGCATGCCTCGTCGGACAAACCGCGATTGCGTCGATAGACTTGGGCGCGCGGCGAGTGCCACGAATCGAATACCGCGGCTACCGCCGCTCGCAACTGGACCCAGGGGTCGGCAGGGACCGGATCGGCGCGGTCGTGCAGCACCACCTTGCGATATTGTTCGGCGAAGCGACGACGCGTGTCGGCGGCATAACGCGCATCGCCGCTCTCGGCGGCGAGCACACCCTCGATG
This sequence comes from Gammaproteobacteria bacterium, assembly GCA_041499435.1. Lineage (GTDB taxonomy): Bacteria > Pseudomonadota > Gammaproteobacteria > Burkholderiales > SHXO01 > SHXO01. The sequence continues at coordinate 4,677 of JBGQKF010000127.1, read as the reverse complement.
GTTGCATTGATGCCGAGATTGAGAATGGTGTCCATCATCCCCGGCATGCTGTGTGCTCCGCCTGAACGTGCGGAGACGAGCAGCGGCCGTTGCAGCGAGCCGAAGCGCCGACCGGTGCCTTTCTCCAGGATCTTCATGTGATCGACGATCTGCGCCCACAGGGCATCAGGGACGGTGCGGCCGCTCGCGTGGAACTCGCGGCAGGCGCGGGTCGTTACGACAATCGCCGGTGGCACCGGGAGCCCGAGTGCGCGCATGCGGTTGAGCCCCCATGCCTTGCCGCCAATATCTTCGCGCGGCAGCGCGCACGAGCCATCCAGAACGGCTACGTCCGCCGCTCGTCTCTGAGCCGTACCAGTTGCACTCAACGTGTGTCTCCTAGCACCATCAGTGCACGATTACCGTACCGGTATTGCCATCGACCGTAATGCTGCCGCCATCGCGGATGCGCCGCGTCGCATCGGGGACCGAGACGGCGGCGGGAATGCCCAGCTCACGAGAGACGATCGCCGCATGAGAGATCACGGAACCGGTTTCGACGACGACCGCGCCAGCCACCAGGAACAGCGGCCCCCACGACGCATCGGTGGTAACGGCGACGATCACTTCACCAGGCTCGAGATCGCTATCGACAGCCAGCGAGGTGATGACGCGTGCGGAGCCGGTGTAGCGACCCGGGGAGACGCCGATGCCGGTGAGCTGCGTCCCCGCGGTAGTGATTTCAGCCTTGCCGCTGTTACGGTCCTTGTAAGCGGATAGTGGCAGTGGCTCGCCCTCGAACACAAAGGGAGGCTCCTTGGCCTTGAGCACCTCGAGCTTCGCCGCACGTTCGGTGATTAGAGCTGCGTACGCCAGCGGGTCGGCGATGAATGCATCGGCTTCGTCGTTGGTGACCAGCAACAGATGCTCCCAGCGCGACAGCAGCCCGCGCTTTACCAGACGCTGTCCCAGCTCGCGCAACGGCACGCGCGCTTCCTCGATGATCAGCGTGCAGTGGAGCTTGCTGCGCTCACGTGCCGCCAGGTAGTTAGGAGCGGAGCGCGCTGCTGCCATGAAACTGGCCTGCGCCTCCTCAGTGCCGGCGAGCCGCCCCGCGATCTCTGTGATGGCCGCTTCGCGTTCGGGGACCAACGTCGCCGAGCGGATATTGGGGGCCGAGGTATCGGGCGCCCGACGGACGCGATCGAGCATGCGCAGCGGGATCTCGGGGTTGGTACGGTAGGTCGGGGAGCGGAATTCCCAAACACTCGGGCCGATGAAACCCCAGCGCGCGATGAATGCGTCCCATTGCGCGACGAAGCGCTTCGCTGACGGATCTGCGGAAGCGCGCAGCCGGTCGAGTAGCCCGTCGACACCCTGATCGAAGGCGGTTACGAGTGCAAGGGATGACCTCACCGTGCGGGACAGGTCCCACAGCTCGAAAGACTCGCCTGTCGAGTCCACGTCGCCTGCGGCAGCGGTGCTTTTGGAGGCGAGGTGGCTGGCGCCGACCGCCTGGCAGGTCTGCGCAATGATGCCGGTCAGCACATTACAACCGTAGGTGTTGAGCACGTGCCGCTTGAGCAGGTGCCGGTGCTCTGCGACCAGGGAGCGGAAGTAGTCCAGGAGCTGCGCGTCGGACATCGTGGCGAAATCAGGCCGCTTCGCAACCAGCGCATCGATACGCCCCCGGTCCTGAGCAGTGAGCGCCTTCGGGTCAGTGGTAGAAAGCGACTTCAACCAGGCGCTGACCTGGGCCGTGCGCTCGGCGTTCTGGTCGCGCGGATCAGCCTTGTACGGGGGCACGTTGGGATAGTCCCCGAAGAACGACGCATCGATCGCTTCGGGGGTCAGGCCCGGGATCCGGACCGCGATCACGCGCGTGACTGAGGCATTGATGTAGATATAGCCGCCGAAGCAGCAGAGCGTCTCGCACTGACCGGGTTTGAACTCCTCCGGCGTGAACACGCCCATTTCGTACAGCGCGTCGCGGTAGCCGGCTTCGAATGCATGCGGACCGTAGGTGCTCCAGGTGAGCGGCGAAACCGCCTCCATGAACACCTCGCCCACGTTGCCCCGTGTAAATACCGGGAAGCGCACGCTGCCCTCGTCGTCACAGACCCAGACCTTCTCGCTCATGCTTCGTCTCCTTGGCACCGGGACCGGATGCGCGCGGACCGCCGCAGTGCCCGGAAGCCTCGACGCACGCGGCACATACCGCACCTCGGGCAAGTCAGAAATTGACACGTCTGCCGTTCCAAGCCCGCTGGCCCATCCTTGTTTGCCTGCCTCAACCAGTCTGCTCTCACTGGCGGACACCGATGTTGATCGAAATCAACTGCTTTGCCTGCGCCGGTTTGTAACGCCAACGGGCGCCACGCGCCCCGTGAACGTCCCCGCCACGTGAGACTCGAGTGGATTTGGCGATTGCTCAATGCCCATGAATTGCGTCGTGAGAATGACCTTCGACGGCGTGCCGCGCATGGTCGCGCAACTGCGCGTCGAACCATTGGTGAATCGCGTTGATCAACGCGGGATCGTCCGTGGTGTAGCGTATCCGGCCGCCATAGGTCAGCTGCTCATATTCGACCTTGACCTGGCCTCGTTTGGCATTCCTCAACTGCGCCAAACCGGGCATCTTTTCGCCGTGAATCCTCGCTGGATCCGAAAAGTCGCCCTTCGCGAATTGGCGCGCAATCTTAGACAGATGAGCTCGTATGAGCTCGACTTGCTCAGTGTTAGACGCCTGTTTCACGACCACTTCTTGCAGACCGCCCTGATGCGTTTTCTTGAAAATATGCGTGGTCTGGTCCAAATCGAAGGGCATGACCTGCGCCCCACGTCGTTGGACGTCGTCAAGCCGAGCCTCGCTTGCCTGTTCGTTCGCCTGAACGGTCACAGCGCCGAGCAGCATCATCAATAAAGACCTGAGCAGCAGTCTGAGCACGTCACAAGGCCCCCGCCACCCAGCCTTTAAGCTGTGTAGCACTCAAGGCGCCGGCGATGCGACGCACCTCCGCCCCCCGCTGGAACAGCATCAGGGTTGGGATCGAAGATACGCCGAAGCGTCGTGCAACAGCAGGAGCGGTATCGACATCGATCTTGGCGAAGCGCATTGTGGACTTGAGCTCCCGTGCTACTGATTCGAAGGTAGGCGCCATCACGCGGCACGGCGCGCACCATACCGCCCAGAAGTCGACCAACACCGGCAGGTCGTTCTTCGCGACGAACTGATCAAAGCTGCGCCCATCGAGCGCGACCGGTTCACCGTCGAGTAAGTCCTGACCGCACTTGCCGCACTTCGGATCGTCACCCAGGCGTGAGGACGGGACACGGTTCGGGGTGAAGCATCGGCCGCACACCGTCTGCAGGCCCTGCCGCTCATGCACTTGCGGTTCACTTGAAGCATTCATCAAGATGTCCCTTCACGTTTGCGATCGGATCTCAGGCACAAGGTTACGTGAACGGGACGGCCCGTTCTGTGACCAAAGTCCCACAGGCCGCTGCACGGGGCGTTCTATACTGTCCATCAGCAGCAATTGGAGTTGTTCTTTGCGGGGAAAGCCTATGGAACGCATCAGGATCACTCACTTCTCGGACGCTCTGTGCGTCTGGGCCTACGTCTCGCAGGTTCGCTTCGATGAGCTCAAGAGCAACTTTAGTGAGGCCATCGAGCTCGACTATCGCTACTTTCACGTGTTCGGCAATGTCGCCAAAAAGATGGATGCCGCATGGAAGGACCGCGGCGGCTTGCCGGCCTACAGCGAGCACGTTCGCAGCGTGGTCGACAAGTTCCGCCACGTCACATTGCATCGGCACGCGTGGGTACGCGATACGCCGCAATCATCCATGCCTGCGCACCTTCTGCTGTGCGCACTGCGACTGCTCGAGGGCGGCGGGCGCGTAGCACCCGGTGCTCAAGCCTGTGCGGCCTGGGCACTTCGTGAGGCATTCTTCAAGGAGGGGCGAGACATTTCGCGTGACGATGTGCTGCTCTCGGTAGCGGAAACGATAGCGCTCCCGGTGACCGAGATCGAAGCAACGCTCAAGAGCGGCGCGGCCCATGCGGCGCTCGCGGAAGATCTGGACCTGGCGCGTACGCAAGCGATCCAGGCCAGCCCGACGTTGCTGTTCAACGAAGGACGGCAACGGCTCACCGGCAACGTCGGCTATCGGATCATCGAAGCGAACATCCGCGAGCTGCTGGAGGGTGCGCCGGGTCAGCTCTCCTGGTGCTGAAGGGGGCAGTGACGATGACGCCCATCACTGCGCCGGCCGGTCGGGCTCGCTGCGCGTCAGTCGCCTCATACGGGGAACAGTACGTAGCCTTGCTGTTCGAGGATGATGACATCGGAGATGGCGGAGAGCGTAACCTCGACTTCCCCGTTGACCCAGTCGTGCGGGAACTTATTGTGGGCCAAGGCTTGCCCGCAGACGACGACCTTCACGCCTGCTTTGCTGAGCTCGCTGATGAGCTTCACGTTCGGGTTGTCGAGATTGAACTTCTGACGGTAGTGCGCGTTGTCGAGAATCGATGGCGTGGCCGGACCATGCACTACGGCGACGAAGTGCAGATGCGAGGCTGGCACGCCGGCAGACGTGAAGATGTTGACGGCCCGTGCGACACGATCGAGGCCCGGATTGACCTTGTCGGCATCGCCGCCCATCGTTACATTGAACACGACCTTGTAGTCGATG